>JBLIHD010000302.1:0-3003 GCA_047636335.1 Flavobacterium sp. | reverse complement strand
AAGGATAATTCAATGCTATTATTCAAATGGAAGGGCTTCTTTTGGCAAATTTTCAGCTTTAGCCTTTAGTCTTCTCAATCATATGATTGATCACATGAGTGTGCTCGTTTTGGGGGCTGAACATGACGATCTCCGCATCCGCATTGACCATTACGTTGTGCCCCGGAGGCCAGTAAAACAGATCATTTGCATCTACAGTCTCTTCGACACCCTTAGCATCAGTGGTAGTGAGCTGGCCTTTCAAAACAAATCCCCAGTGAGGGCACTGGCACATATTTCCTTCAAGCCCTATAAACAATGGTGTCGTGTCAACTCCCGCAGAGAGGCTGAAATACTCTCCGCTAATCTTTCCTAATCCGGCAGCGTCTCCAAATCCCGTTTTCTGACGGAGAACAGCCCCGGGAATCTCCATTTTAACTTCAATGTCGTCTTTTGCAATTTTCATAATTGTTTCCTTTTTGAGATTTGGATAAAATTATCCCTAAGGACCGCTGTTTTTTGCTGTTTCGATCCATTCAGGAATAACCGCCTGAAACAACAACAAATATTCAATCCAAGTCACTAAGTTATGACAAAAACGCATATTATCAATACTTTAAGACTCGAAAATTTAACGCTAGGGCCTAACAATTAGTGTAAGTAATGGCGGTTTGACTGGCAACTCAAATAGCTATTTTTATAAATCAGCTATCTTGCTACCAGGAAATTTGTAATAAAAAATCTGGGAATTAATAGAAGGTTTAATCCATTAAATATCAAAAGCACTATATAACATCAATTTACGAGGTTGGCTTAGATTTAGTCACACAATTGGCATAATTAAATAAATCCCTAAAAAAGACTTAATTTAGTACCAAACAAGTTTTACCATCGAAACGGATCAGTAATTTTAAAAAAGCGAATAGATTGAAAACATTTGAAACGGATAGATTAATTCTTAAGCCCACAACCTTGGTCGACGCTGAATTTATCAGAAGTCTTTACAACAGCCCAAAATGGATAGAGTTTATTGGTGACCGTCAATTAAAGACCGTTAAAGACGCCCAGAATTATATCCAGACCAAATTGATGCCACAAATGGAGCAGTTGGGCTATGGGACTTACACCATAATCAGAAAATCAGATGGCGAAAAAGTAGGTTCTTGCGGTCTTTACGATAGAGAGGGCGTAAAAGGGATCGACATTGGTTTTGCATTACTTCCGGATTTCGAGAGAAAAGGCTATGCTTATGAAAGCGTTAATTCTCTAAAAGAAATTGGCTTCAATGATTTTAAACTAAATCAAATTAGCGGAATAACTTCCAAAAAGAACAAAGCGTCACAGGATTTGTTGATGAAAATCGGTCTTAATTTTGAGAAAAAAATAACACTTCCAAACCAAACCCAAGAGATACTTTTATATACTTTGCTCAAGGATAAGTACATTAATGAAAAATTGCGGAAAAAATGATTAAAAACCTAATCATCAGAGAATACACATCAAACGACAAGGACAAAGTCTTAGCAATATTAAAACTCAACGTTCCTAAGTATTTTGCCAAAAGCGAAATTGACGACTTCGAGAACTACCTAACACACAAAATTGAAAAATACTTCGTTGCTGCATTTGGCGGCGAGATAATTGGTGCTGGTGGAATTAACTTTGATGACAACAGTGAAACCGCAAAAATCAGTTGGGGTTTTATAGACACACAATTTAAAGGAATTGGAATTGGACAATCGCTTTTAAAATATAGAATTGACTTTATAAAATCGAATTACAATGCCAAAACCATCAAGGTCAGAACTTCTCAATTAGCCTATAAATTCTATGAGAAAAATGGATTTACCCTGAAGAAAATTGAAAAAGATTATTGGGCAGCGGGATTTGACCTATACAGTATGTCATACGAATAAAAAAAATCCCCTTTTAATGTTACAACAGCGTCGTTAATAGAGCGCAAGAGTAGCTTTATTTTCAATAACTTTTAGCATATATTCTATACCTTAGCATATAATCTGAATAAGCCGTCATTTAAACAAACATATAAAATGCAAACGATATTAGGGGCAAACGGAATAATTGGCGAAGAGTTAGCGAAAGAATTGCGGAACAATTATACCCAAAAAATAAAATTGGTGGGACGGAATCCACAAAAAACACACCCTGACGACTTGGTTTTTAAAGCCGATTTGCTCGATGCGGAAAGTGTCAGAAAGGCACTGGAAAACAGCGATATTGCCTACTTAACGGTGGGGCTTCCTTATGATTCTGAAATATGGCTCAGGGATTGGGTCAGGGTAATGGCAAACGTGATTGCGGCATGTAAACAAAACGGCTGTAAATTGGTCTATTTTGACAATACCTATGCATATGCGCAAGACAGCAGGATCCAAACAGAAGAAACGCCTTTTCTATCGGAAGGGAAGAAAGGGAGAGGAAAGAAAATGGCAGCCGAACTTTTATTAAAAGCCATCGCAAACAAAGAAATCGAAGCGGTAATTTGTAGGGCTCCGGAGTTTTACGGTCCCGGAAAAACAAAAGGACTGACTAACGCTCTTGTATTTGAAAATTTAAAAAAAGGCAAAAAGCCCAAAGTGTTCCTAAAAGACGATGTCTTGCGCACACTTATCTTTACTCCCGACGCCAGTAAAGCTGCGGCATTAATCGGCAATACCGAAAGTGCTTATGGCCAGACGTGGCAGCTACCTTGTGACGACAACAGATTCACCTACAAGGAATTCATCGGCGAAATCGGAAACCAATTGGGACGGAACGTAGAATATGACGTCTTAAGCTGGTGGATCTTAAAAATAGGTTCATTATTTGACAAGAACCTTAAAGAAACGCAGGAGTTACTACCCCGTTATGCTATCGATAACATCTTTGAATCCTCAAAGTTCAAAGATAAATTCCCCGATTTTAATGTAACTAGCTATCAGGAAGGAATCAAAATTATTATAGAGGATTACAAGATTAAGTAAACTGAAAAGCATATCAATACGAACACATGAAGAATGAGCA
>JBLIHD010000301.1:0-3020 GCA_047636335.1 Flavobacterium sp. | reverse complement strand
ATCCCGAAATTTAAATTTCTATTTTGTACCCTAATCATTTCATTCCGTTTTTACCCATTGTATCCCGTTTTCCCTCCTTCATTTTTGCATCCCGTATGGCATTCTACTTGAAAACTAAGCTGATGATTTATTTCGAACACTATAAACTTCATTTCTATATCAAACCCAAATTTAAGCAACTCATGCTAAGTTTAAACGCTCTGAAACAGTAATTTCTATTACCTGAATAATTCACCTCCAATATATAAACGTTTTATTAACAGCCATTTAAAAAATGATGAGTAACTTTAAGCTGTCAAAAAAAAAACAGACTAATTAACCTAAAATAACTCTAAAATGGAAAAGGACGTTCATTCAGCAACTAATGACAAAGAGAACAAGCAAGAGCTCTTTTTGACAAGGAAATTTGATGCATCTCGAGAACATGTTTGGAAAGCTTGGACAGATTCCGAAAGCTTCATCAAATGGTGGGGACCGGAACATTTTAGCTGTCCTTTTTGCCAAATAGATTTTAAAGTGGGAGGTAAATATTTAAACTGCATGCTTTCACGTGACGGAAGGGATTTTTGGAGTACCGGCACTTATATAGAAATCGTGCCTATGAAACGAATCGTATATACCGATTCTTTTTCGGATGAAAAAGGAAATGTCGTTTCCCCAACACATTTTGATATTGAAGGATTGCCGTCAGAATTAGAGGTAAGAGTTACATTTGAAGAGTTTGAAGGCGGAACAAAAATGTCTCTTTCACACATTGGAATTCCCGAGGGCGAAATGGAAGAAGGTATAAAAAGGGGATGGAATGAGTCCTTTGACAAACTCGAAAAAATGCTAATCGCCAACAGACTTGAAGTAAATCCAAAAATGAAAGTCATAGCGATTCCGGGTATACAGGAATTATTTATCATAAGAGAATTTGACGCTGCACGGGAAGTCGTCTTTAATTACCATATAGATCCCGAACTGTACATCAAATGGCTTGGCCCAAGCTATCTCAAAACAACCCTAAAAACTTTTGAACCCAGGAGCGGAGGCAAATGGCGGTATGTTTCCAAAGACAATGACGGCAATAAATATTCGTTTCATGGCTTCTATCATGAAGTTTCAGCGCCAGAGTGTATTGTTTCAACGTTTGAATACGACCGCTTTCCCGAAAGGGGCCATGTATATTTGGAAAAAATCAGATTCGACACCTTGACAAAACAAAGAACGAAACTGACCTATCAGGTTATATTCACATCGGTTGAAGATCGCGATTTCATGCTGCAATCCGGAATGGAACGGGATATTGAGGAAAGCTATGGAAGGCTCGAACATCTTTTGTCAAAGAAATAAATAGAAAGACAAATCAGTACTAATTAATTTTAAAAATATAGGCCGACAACCTTTTATATGTTGCAAGTTAAAAGATGACATTTTCAAATAAACAGTATCTTTGCTTTTCATTATAAAAAATATTTATGCAACATATTATCGACCGTTTCATCAGCTATGTAACTATTGATACGGAATCTGACGCAAACTCTGAAACTACGCCAAGCACCACAAAACAATGGGAACTGGCAAATAAATTAGTTGAGGAATTAAAGTCCATTGGTATGGAGGACGTCACGATAGATGACAAATCATACATTATGGCTACTTTACCCAGCAATGTAGACCATGAAGTGCCTACCATCGGATTTGTTTCTCATTTTGACACTACTCCCGACTTTACGGGAGCAAATGTAAAACCACAAATCATCCCTAATTACGATGGAAAAGACATTATATTAAATGCCGAACAAAACATCATTCTTTCGCCTGGTTACTTCAAAGATCTATTGCTTTACAAAGGGCAGACTTTGATTACAACTGACGGGACAACATTACTTGGCGCAGACGACAAGGCTGGAATTACCGAAATTGTTACCGCAATGGAGTTCTTAATCAACAATCCTGAAGTCAAACACGGAAAAATCAGAGTTGGTTTTACGCCAGACGAAGAGATTGGTCGAGGGGCACACCATTTTGATGTTGATAAATTCGGCGCTGACTGGGCTTACACTATGGACGGAAGCCGGTTAGGAGAGCTGGAATATGAAAATTTCAATGCGGCTGGAGCAAAAATTACTTTCAAGGGTAAAAGTGTGCATCCTGGATACGCCAAAGGGAAAATGATTAATTCCATTTTGATTGCCAATGATTTCATCAATGCTTTGCCGGAAGGTGAAACACCTGAAGAGACTAAAGGTTACGAAGGTTTCTTTCATGTAAATCATCTTACGGGAAGTATAGAAGAAACGGTTGTGGAATTGATTATCAGAGATCACAGCATGAAAAAATTTGAGAAACGCAAGAAATTAATTGAGAAAATCACCCAGAAAATCAACAAGAAATTTGCGAAACAGTTTGGAGAAGACATAGTCGTCACTGAAATTAAAGATCAGTATTACAATATGAAGGAAAAAGTTATTCCAGTAAAGTATATTGTTGATATCGCCGAAAAAGCGATGACTCTAGTCAACATCAAACCTTTAATAAAACCAATCCGCGGCGGAACTGACGGTTCTCAATTGTCATACAAAGGGCTACCGTGCCCAAATATTTTTGCCGGTGGACATAATTTTCACGGAAAATATGAATACGTTCCCGTGGAAAGTATGCAAAAAGCAGTTGAAGTAATTGTTAAAATTGCTGAGTTGACGACAATGCCTCACTTTGGTTTAGAACAACCTAAAGTTAAAAAAGGAAAATAATTTGGCGAACGCCTTCCAACAATTCTCGCTCTCCAAACAAAAGGAATTCCAGCAATACATCGAAGAAGCCAAAAGAGAGCAGACCAAACTTTCCAGAATGGAAAAAATAAAGCCAATGATCCTGCAAAACATTGGTTTGAACGATAAGTATAAATGAAAAAAGTCCCGTGAAAATGGGACTTTTTAAGTTTTAGACCCAATCAAAGCTTTAGGCAAAAGCTTAACATTATCGTTCCGCTTTATTCACTATATTTACTAACGACCTGTTTATCAAGTTATTTA
>JBLIHD010000300.1:0-3029 GCA_047636335.1 Flavobacterium sp. | reverse complement strand
GGATTAAAGCCGTTATAGTTTTTTTATTAGCCGCTGCGATACCAAAATGCGATATGATCCGGCCAAACTACTATTTACGCCATTTGATTTATTCCCGAAATACAATTTGAAAATTCCCAAGCAGTAAAATTTTTTTTTTGTATTTAAACTTTCAACTGCATAAATGTTAAAAATATAGTCTTTTCGATATAAAGGGTCTTTAATGCTATTTTTTTTTCCAGTTATAATCTCAGATGTTTGACACGTTGATTCCAAATTTATCTCCATCAACAATTGTTTTTTGATGGTTCCAATTTTTTCTAATAGTTTTTTTTTATACAAAATCAGAACTAACTTTAATGTCTGCCTGACAATCGTAAGTGCTAATTTTCAAAATAATAAAATTTCCTCACAAAATTTTAAACTGTTTTAACTTATTTCCATAAAAAAAAGCGCTCCTTTTCAGGAACGCTTTCAATATCGTTTATCAAAAAAATGTTTTTATCTATCCGTTTTTTGGTATTACAAAAGCTTCATGCCAAGGAGAAACTTCATGGTTTCTTCCGAACAGATCATTCGCCCGGTTCCATTGGAAATTGGAACGTTCGATATGCGGAATCATCATTGGATGGCTAGCTGAAGTGTCGCAAGGTTGTGTTGTAATCAGATCCGTTTACTTTACGATCCATAAAGGCACGTCCAGGTCCTGATTAAAAAGCTCTTCGGTAACACTTCCCACAAGCAGGGAAGAGAAGGTGTTTCTACCTTTGTCCCCAACAATAATAAGGTCTACCTTTGAAGTTACTGCTTTGATACGCAGTTTCTCTGCGACCCCAACATCTCTTCCCGGAATGATTTCTGTTGTTAGTTCACCAGTGTATCCAATCTTTTTCACGAATTTGTCATATTTTTCGTTTAAATGACTTTCTATCTTAGTGTCAAGATGTTCCTTTGCTATGTAAGGAGAGAATTGAACAGGTACATTGTACACGTGCACCGCTCTTACTTTAGCATCGGTAGCTTTCTGTAAATTTTCAGCCACTTCAAAAACCTTTTTGGAGGCACTTGAAAAGTCTGTTCCCGCCCAAATATTTGTTATTACCGGTTTTGCATTTTTGGGGATAGATAGAATATTGCATTTAAGCAGACGCAGTAATTTTCCACTGACGGTTCCGGTACCTTTTGACTTGTTTTTATTTCCTAGTAAAGCGAGCTGAATCTCATATTTGTTGACAATATAATTGATGAGGGACTCAGAATAAGGGTCTTCTGAAATAAGAACTTCCCATTCTGCTGAAGATGTAAATTTTTCTTGCACCTTCTCATTCAAGTCGTCTCCAATTATTTCGTCAAGGTTAAGATCCTTTAATTGTTCTTCAAACAATTCCGAGATCTCATATTTTTTGATATTATGTACAAAGTACACTTTTTTAACCTTCAGGGTCTCTGCAAGAAATGATGCATATTCGATTAAGGTGTTATCAATATCTGAAAGGTCTAAGGCGACCATGATGTTTTTTATTTCAGTCATTATTAGGCTTATTTAATGTTGTTTTTATCTTTGACATTTTGTTTTTTAACGATGTCAAAAACTATTTCTTCGTAATTTTCAAGCTCTTTTTGGGATTCTTTCTGGTTCAGTTTCTTCAGATCTTCGTTTAAACCTTTGTGAAGGGAAAAGCACATAACTATCAAAATCACGGCAAAAGGCAATCCGGTTACTATAGTGGCTGTTTGAAGTGCTTGTAATCCACCGCCTATCAAAAGAACTGCAGCGACAGCACCTTCGGTAATGGCCCAAAAGATTCTTTGACCTACAGGCGCATCTAATTTTCCTCCTGATGTTAAATTATCTACTACTAAAGATCCTGAATCTGAAGAGGTAATAAAAAATCCTGCAATTAAAATTATAGCGATAATGTTAAGATAAAATGCGAAAGGATAATCTTCCAAAAAGACAAACAGGGCAGTAGCGACGTTCTCGTTCACTGCATTCGCGATAGTGTCATCTCCAAGAAGCGTCATGTGCAACGCTGTGCTTCCGAAAGCTGAGATCCAGAAAAAAGTTACAACTGAGGGTACTAATAAAACTCCCAAGATAAACTCACGCACTGTACGCCCCTTGGAAATACGGGCAATAAACATTCCCACAAAAGGAGACCAGGCAATCCACCATCCCCAATAAAAAACGGTCCAGGCATTTTGCCAGTTGGAACCAGTGTAACTCTCTGTCCAAGTTCCAACTTCAATAATACTGGATAAATAGCTCCCTGTATTTTGTACAAAGGATTTAAAAATGAAGATAGTTGGTCCTAATATAACTACTATTCCAAGAAACAGCACTGCTATTCTCATATTCCATTCACTCAAAACTCGAACTCCTTTGTCCACTCCCAATACTACTGAAACGGTAGCAATTGCTGTTATTCCGGCAATTAAAAGAATTTGGGTTTGTACACCGCTATCTATTTCAAAGAGGTGATTCAATCCTGCCGCAATTTGTTGAACTCCCATTCCTAAAGAAGTGGCAAGGCCGAATAAAGTGGCTATTACAGCGAAGATATCAATGGCATCTCCAATTTTTCCGTGTATTCTATCTCCTAAATAAGGATAGAAAATCGACCTGATAGTAAGTGGAAGTCCACGGGAATAGGTAAAATATGCCAAAGATAATCCTACCAACGCATATACTGCCCAGGCGTGAAAACCCCAGTGTAAAAAGGTGTATCTCATAGCTTCCTTGGCCGCGTCGGCTGTTCCGCCTTCTGCCATTGGTGGACTCAGAAAATGATAAACTGGTTCTGAAATACTCCAGAACAACAACCCAATTCCCATTCCAGCGCTAAAAAGCATAGCAAACCATGACATGGTTTTAAATTCGGGTTTCGCGCTTTGTCCTCCAATCCTTAGATGACCAAATTTACTGAAGGCCAGATAAAACATAAATATCAGAAAAATATTTACGCTTAAGATAAAAAACCACCCTGCCTTGTTAGCGACATAAGTCTGGGTCGCGGTAAAAACTTCTTCCGCCCCATCTTTGAAAATAA
>JBLIHD010000299.1:0-3033 GCA_047636335.1 Flavobacterium sp. | reverse complement strand
GTTCTTTCCAATTCGTTATTTTCTGATCAAAAATATCCTTTATTTGGGATGGCTCCAGATTTCTTACCGGATTTGAATTATGAACAGCAAGCAGAAAACCCTTGTCGATAGGTTTTTTATTAAAAACGGCCGCACCTTCAATAAATAGAAAAAAGACAATTAATACAACAGTAATACTTGTAGCAGCGCTACTTAGCATTAAAATAGATTCAATTACCCTCTCTTTAATCTGTTTAAAATTTGTTTTCAAATCAGTGTGTTTTATTTTACGCAAAACTACACTAGACACCCCTGTCTAATGTTTTCGCATCGTTAACTTTATGTAAATTTAATGTTAAGGGAGCTGTTGCCACCACGGATTTTAAAGATACGCTTTAAATAAAAAAGGTTGCCCGAATAGGACAACCTTTTTCAATTAATATAAATTAACCTTTATTAATTCAACGGAACATAACCAATTTCAGAAACCGTTTTTTGTCCTTCAGCAGAAAGCGCATAATCTACGACAGCTTTTACTTTTGCAGCGTTTGCTTTATCATACATATAGAACAATGGTCTAGCAATCGGGTACGTTTTATCTTTTGCGCTTGCAACGGATGGCTCAATAAAAGTTTTTCCTTGGTCATAAGAAACTGCCAATTGTTTTACTTCTTTTGTTTCATATGCCAATCCGATGTAACCTATAGCTCCTTTAGTTTGGCCTACTGCCTGAACGATTGCGCCAGTTGCAGGTAAATTCAAAATAGTAGTGGCATAATTTTTCTTGTCCATTACTTCTTCTTTGAAAAACTCATATGTTCCAGATGAAGATTCTCTTGAATAGGCTACGATTTTTTCGTCAGCTCCACCAACCTCTTTCCAGTTTTTAATTTCTCCGGTGAAGATTTTCTCTAATTGCTCACGAGTTAGTTGAGAAACACTATTCGCCGGGTTAACAATAACTGTCAATGCATCATACGCAATAACAACTTTTTCAATATCTTTTTTCATTTCAGAAAACTTCAATTTCTCCTCTGTTTTCAAATCTCTTGAAGCCATCGCGATGTCTGTAGTTCCATCAACTAAAGCCGTCAAACCAACACCAGATCCACCACCAACAATAGTGACAGTTACATCTGAATTTGTTTTCATTAAATCTTCAGCTTCTTTTTGTGCCAATGGCAAAACGGTATCGCTTCCTTTGATAGTTACGGACACTTTATCAGTAGACGCTGCAGCTCCTTTATCTTCCGTTTTTGCTTTACCGCAACTCAACATACCAATTAAAGGCAACATTAAAAATAATTTTGATGTTTTCATTTTATTTTTTTTATTTGATTTAAATTTTTTACAAAAGTATAATCCCAATGTTAACTAAATGTTATGTTAGTATTATACAATATGCTTTTATATACTATTTATATTCCTATTTCAACTTGCACACGTGCATACCAGTTCCCAACTGTATTTCCTGCGTAGAATTTCTCGTTCTCGTATGAAATTTCAGTCTGAACTTTTAACTTATGATCAAAAATATATTTAGACAAACTGATTGCGTATTCGTCTACATTAGGACTGATTCTTTCAATATCAGCACCCACTCTTTGAGTAGAATATCTTCCTGCTAACGAATATTTTGAAAGAAACACATAGCTCAATTGGGTATCAATTCCGTGACCGACAAAAACCGCTTGTTTTTTAGTGATGTCTAAAGGGTTTACCGTAATTGCATTGTCAGTCGTTCTTGACATGTATGATGTCATAGCTGTCCATCCGTTGTATTTTAACATCGCATCAAAAAATACCGATTGTAAAGTTCTAGTTTCAAATAGGTCATTCCCTAATTGTCCTTGAGATCTTCCTGCGTTATTATTTTGACTGAAAGCTCCTGAAATCATTAGTTTCGGTGATTTTTCCCTTAATAAATCCCCTTCAAAAAGAGATCCGTTTTTAGTGAAAGCACCTAACGGAAACAACTCAACTTTTCCCGTTAAAGCGATACCGTCATTTATATTTTTAGTGTAATTTCTTCCTTCTCCTTTAGTAATGGCTCCTTTCAAGGCATAAGAAAAATGATTCGCATCTTGTACAGAATAGTCAAGGAACAATCCAAAATCACGGTCGATATTAAACCTTGAATTGTTAATCGTACGATCCGTAAATTCCAAAGCTCCTGAAGAAATAACCCTTTGATTATTTCCCGGCAACTTTGTTTGTCCAAAACCGATTACCCAGTTTTTTGAAGGCTTATAAAAAAGAACTCCGTCAAGAATTACATTTCCATTATTTCCAAATACTGCCATATCTCTAGCAGCAAAGCCTAATTCCACTTTGTAACCAAATTTAGGGTTATAAACAAAACCATCCAACTTTAATCTCATTCTTCTAATTTCTCCCTCGACAACACCAGACTCACCCTCGGTTTTTCCATAGCCTGCCCTGCTTTGCACTCTAAAACCAATATTTACCTGAAATAAACTATCTTTTGCTGTAAAACCAAGTCCTTTTTTTGATATCAGGTACGCTGGATCAGTTCCCTTTTTCTCCGTCTTTTTTTGTTCAACTGCACCTTCTTGCGCTGAAACTAATAAAGAAAATATTAATGCTAAAGTCAATAAAAAATTTTTCATTTTAATAATTTGTTATAATTGTGTTATTACGGCGCAAACGTAATGCTAAATATAATCTTGTATATTAAGCCAAGGTTACCTTTGAGAGAACTTAATGTAAGCTATTTGAAAAAAACCGTAAAAAAACCGTAAAAACAGATCTCCCATTTATAGAAAACCTATTAAAAACAGCACCTTGGAGCATACAAAATCAGTTAACATTTACATAACATTAAAGACCAAACCTAAAATCTCTATTGTTAAATGACAAAAAAAAATCATATCTTGTTAAGTTTTTTTTTACAAAAAAAAGCTTCGTAGCCATTATGACTATGAAGCTTTCAAATTAAATCCGTTTTATACTAACTCAAAATAAATTCATTTCTTTCAACAATATCAAAATCAAAGTGATTTTACTTTATTGTTTAAACTCTAATCTATGCCC
>JBLIHD010000298.1:0-3034 GCA_047636335.1 Flavobacterium sp. | reverse complement strand
ATTGATTTTTTATTGATTTTTCAACTAAATGATGTGTTTGCTCAGAATTGACTAATTTTGTTTAATGATTAGTTTTAAACAAATATTTGATTTCTATCTCAGAAGCAGTATTCACGTGGCTTTGTCCGTCTATGCTTTAGTGCGAATGACCCATTTTATGTTCAACATTACTACTGACCAACCTATGGCTAATTTTGCTTTTTTGGGAACTATTGTGGGGTATAATTTTGTGAAGTATAATGCTTTGGCCCGAGTTAAAAAAGGGGGGATGCGCAACGAGCTTAAATTGATCGCTTTGTTGAGTTTTGTTTCTTTACTGGGGGTTGGTTATTACTTCTTTCAACTGGCATTGATTACTCAAATAGTTTCCGTAGCATTGTTAGTTCTGACGTTATTGTATACCGTGCCTTTTTTTCCAAATAGAAAGAATGCCCGGAATTGGGCTGGCGTAAAAATTTATATTGTGGCTTTGTGTTGGGTAGGAGTTACCTTGGTCTTGCCTTTGTTGAATGCTGATACATCCCTTGGAGTTGATTTTTACCTGAAATGCATTCAACGGTTTATATTGGTTTTTGTTCTAATCTTAATCTTTGAGATACTTGATATGGCTAATGATGATCCGCATTTAAAAACCGTACCACAACAAATAGGCGTGAAGCGAACAAAAATTACAGGATTATTACTTTTGCTTCCTTTTTATTTTTTGGAGTTTTTAAAAAACACTTTTATCGAAGAACAATTGCTTGTCAATGGAGTCCTAGTGGTGACACTTTCTTTGTTTCTAGCTTTCGCCAATGAAAAACAAACTAAATATTACACTTCTTTTTGGGTGGAGAGCATCCCGATTTTTTGGTGGTTGATGGTCGTTTTCTTTTAATTAAAAAACCGAAGCATCGCTGCCTCGGTTCTGAAATCAAATGTCTTTAATGGGATCTTATATTAATCCGGCTCTTTTCAACAATGCATCTGGACTTGGTTCGTGTCCTCTGAAACGTTTGTATAGAATCATCGGACTTTCTGTCCCTCCTTTGGAAAGGATGTTTTCTTTGAATTTATCGGCGACTTCTTTGTTAAAAATTCCTTTTTCTTGAAAATATTCGAAGGCATCTGCATCGAGTACTTCGGCCCATTTGTAGCTGTAATAACCTGAAGAATAACCGCCTTGAAAGATATGAGAAAAGGCAGTGCTCATAGCATTCTCCTGTACGTCAGGATATAATTGCGTCTCGGCAAACTGCTCGAGTTCAAAAGTCTTTATGTTATTGATGCTTGAAGGGTCCTGCGCATGCCATCCCATATCCAACATTCCAAAACTCAACTGGCGCATAGTTGCCATTCCTTCTTGAAAATTAGAACTCTCCTTGATTTTTTGCACTAATTCAATCGGTATCATTTCATCCGTTTGGTAATGATAGGCGAATAAAGCTAAGGCTTCGGGTTCATAGCACCAGTTTTCCATAATTTGACTTGGTAATTCCACAAAATCCCAGTAAACGGAAGTTCCTGATAAACTTGGATAGGTTGTATTGGCTAACATTCCGTGCAAAGCATGGCCAAATTCATGAAACAAAGTGGTTACTTCATTAAATGTTAACAAGGAAGGTTTTGTTTCTGTTGCTTTCGTGAAATTGCAGACAATGGATATATGTGGCCTTTCGTTTAAACCTTCTTTTATAAACTGTGACTTATAGGATGTCATCCAAGCGCCGTTTCTTTTTCCTTTTCGTGGAAAAAAATCAGCGTAGAAAATGGCAATCAATTGATCGTCTATGTCTTTTACCTCATAGGTGGTTACTTCATCATTGTATTTGTCAATTTCGAAAGTTTCTGCGAAAGTAATGCCGTATAATTTTTGTGCCACCGTGAAAGCGCCATCCAATACTTTTTCTAGTTGAAAATAGGGTTTTAGTTTTTCGTCATCCAAATTGAACAATTCTTGTTTTAATTTCTCGGAGTAGTATGCTCCGTCCCATTTTTCCAATTGCTCAATTCCGTCCAGATTTTTGGCAAAATGCGATAAGTCAGCAAACTCTCTCAGTGCAGCCGGTTTTGCTTTCTCTAATAGATCGGTAGCGAATGTTTTTACTTTTTCGGGATTTTCGGACATTCGCTCTTCAAGAACAAAATGGGCATGGGTGGCATAACCTAAAACTTGTGCTCTGTCAAAACGCAATTTGGCGATTTTAAGCACGTTTATCTGATTGTCAAATTCGTTGTTTTGAAAACCTTTGGCGCCAGAAGCGATTGCCATTTGTTTTCTGAGCTCACGATTGTCAGCATAAGTGACAAAGGGAATGTAGCTTGGGTAATCCAGTGTAAAAATCCATCCGTCGCTTTTCTGGCTCTTGGCTAGGGAGCGAGCTGCTTCGATGGTACCTTCCGGTAAACCTGAAAGGTCTTTCTCATCGAGAATGTGCAATTGAAATCCTTGGGTTTCCGCTAATACGTTTTCGCCAAACTTAAGACTTGTTTTGGATAGTTCTTTGTCTATTTCTCGAAGAATTGTTTTTTTGTCTTCAGGCAAATTTGCGCCGTTTCTGGAAAAACTTTTGTATTTTTTGTCTAAAAGTGTAGCTTGTTCTGGATTGAGATTTAGGCTTTCTTTTTGTTCGTAAACGGTTTTTACTTTGGCAAATAAATCAGCGTTGAGCGTTATGTCATTCCCGAATTCAGACAATAAAGGCGAAACTTCCTGCGCTATTTTCTGGATTTCGTCATTGGTTTCCGCCGAGTTCAGATTGAAAAAGATACTGGCAAGACGATCCAAGGGATAGCCGCTAAAATCTAAAGCTTCGATGGTATTCTCAAATGTGGGCTTGTCATTGCTCGCGACAATGGCATCAATTTCGGCCTTTGCCAATGCGATTCCTTCTTGAAAAGCGGGAAGATAATCTTCGTTTTTAATTTGCGAAAATGGAGCAGTATCGTATTTAGTGTTGAATTTTGAAGTTAAGACTTTCATTGTATTATAATTAGTTTTCATTAATTGAAACAGAATGTTTTTGAAATACAAATGTAGCGATTAAAAAAAAAA
>JBLIHD010000297.1:0-3037 GCA_047636335.1 Flavobacterium sp. | reverse complement strand
TTGAATATAGGAATAGTTTCCTCTATCGCAGCAGAGATTGATGAACATGTTTTTAATTTTTCCACTAAAAAACAAAAGTTTTATCAATCTGTATCCTTCACTTCGGATGGATATTCTTCCATTTGGCTTATACCTAAAATAGGCTAAAATCTTTTTTTGATAGCCAATTGTGTGTCAAATTCAAAGCAAATACTGCTTTAAAACCATCTATTTATCGGCTGTTTGCAATTGTTAAAGTATAGTTTAATTGCTATGGCTTGATGATTGTCCGGCTTATTTAACTTTAAATTATTTATAAAATGAAATCACTAAAAACAATAGTGTCGGCAATAATATTATTGCTATCGGCTGCAGTTTCCAATGCACAGATTAAAAATTCAAAATCCGCAAACGTAAAGATATTAGGTAACTGTGGAATGTGTGAAACTAATATTGAGAAAGCGGGAAATCTCAAAAAAATTGCCACAGTGGACTGGAATAAAGATACCCAAACGGCCGCAATCACTTACGATTCAAAACAGACAACCCAGGATGAAATACTAAAGCGTATTGCATTAGCAGGTTATGATAGCGAATTTTTTCTAGCGCCGGATGATGTGTATGATAATTTACACGGTTGTTGTCAATATGTAAGAGAAACTAAAGTAGAATCTAGCAATACTGAAAGTGCTTCAATGGAAAATCACGATAACCATAATGATCACGCAAGTTATGCAGTGACAAAAACGAAACAAGAAGTAAATCAATTAATTGCGGTATTCGATAATTATTTTCTATTGAAGGATGCCTTGGTGAAAACTGACGGAAAAGTAGCTTCTCTTGTTTCAAAAGATTTACTGGCTTCATTAAACGCGGTTAAAATGGACCAACTGCAGATGGATGAGCATATGGTTTGGATGAAAGTGATGAAACAATTAAAGGAAGATGCTGAGCATGTTTCTGACACACAAGATGTACAGCATCAACGTGATCATTTCATGACAATGTCAAAATCCATGTATGAACTTATGAAAATTTCAAAATCAGAAACTCCAACTTTCTATCAATTTTGCCCAATGGCAAATGGCGGAAAAGGGGCAAACTGGCTGAGTAAAGATAGTGTAGTAAAAAACCCATACTACGGTGCGAAAATGTTGAGCTGTGGTAAGACTGTAGAGACTTTAAAATAAAATTTAAATAAAGTGCTAATTTATACGTAAGTCATTTAATCATCTTGATATTTTAATAGAAAATGAAAAATATATTTTTAGGGTTAGTTTTAATTGCCAGTTTCTCAAATGCTTTTGCGCAAATGCAAATTGGTGATTCCCTACCAAATAGTAGTTTAGTCAACGGTCAGAATGAAACAGTGGATTTGTTTTCATTCAAAGGGAAAACAATATTGGTAGATTTTTGGGCATCCTGGTGCGCTCCTTGTCGATTGGCTAATAAAAAATTAGCGCAACTCCATTCCGCATTAATGAACGAAAACTTTCAAATTATTGGTATCTCTCTTGATACTGATAAAACGAAATGGGTAAATGCAATTAAAAAAGATAAAATAGAATACACTCAATTAAATGAACCAAAGGGTTTTGATGCTAATGTGGCTGTTCGATTTGGAGTTGAACAACTTCCCACAACCTTCTTGTTTGATCGGGAGGGCAGATTATTGGCCATCAATCCCAAGGAAGAAGAAATTATTGCCGAAATAAAAAAACAAATGTAAAATGAAAATACTGAATAAACAACTAACTTTAGTTACGCTACTGATAATAGCGCTAAGTCTTAAAGCGAATGCGCAAATTAGCAAAGCAGAAATTATTGCAACCGGACTTACATGTTCCATGTGCTCTAACGCCATAAACAAGCAACTCAAAACACTCAGTGAGGTGGATAGCGTGAGTACGGATTTGAATACGAACACGTTTACTGTTTATCTAAAGAAAGATAATGTGGTAAAGCCCAGGATTTTAAAAGAAAGCGTTGAAAAAGCAGGTTTTTTTGTTGGTTCAATGGTGTTGACTGTAGCTTTTAATAAAGAAGAAGTGAAGGAAAATCAAGTCGTAAAAGCGGGAGAGATAAGTTATGTTGTTGTTGATGCAAAGCCCAAAACCTTAAATGGAGAAACCAAAGTTCAGGTCCTAGATAAAGGTTTTGTTACCGTGAAAGAGTATAAGAAGTTGACAAAGTCACTAGTAAAAACACCTAGTTACGCAATCGAAAATGAAGATGATTACCATGTTAAAGCATTATAAAAAAATGAGACATTTACTTATTGTATGCTTATTTGCGTTTTCTTATCAGATAAAAGCTCAGGAATTGTTTGTTATGACGGATCCTGCGAGTAATATTCCTGCAGGTTCAATTACAGTCAGTAATATGAATTTTTTTCAGCATGAAAAAAATGGAAACTTAAATTACCATAATATGCCTGAAGTCATGTGGGGGGTGAGTAACAAATTGATGCTTCGTGCCTCTGGATTTATAAGTAATACCGGAGAAGGCTGGGAGGCCGAAGGAGGGAGTTTATATGCAAAATATAGATTCTTTTCTGTAGATGATATGCACAGTCATTTCCGTATGGCTTTTTATGCGAAATACAGTCTCAATAATGCCGATATTCATCAAGATGAAATCGAGACAATGGGGCATAATACTGGATATGAAACTGGAATTGTAGCTACTCAGTTGATTAACAAAGTAGCGATAAGCTCCTCGATAAGTTACGAAAGAGCACTAGACAATAAGCCTAATTATCAATTTCCTGCAGCGCAAAGTAATAGTGCGATGAATTATACGTTTTCTATTGGGAAATTAATACATCCAAAAAAATACACGAGTTATAAACAAACAAATATCAATGCGATGCTTGAATTTTTAGGACAACGATTAAATGGAAACGGTAAATCGTTTTTAGATGTTGTGCCTTCCATTCAATTCATAGTGAACAGTCAGGCAAGAATAGACTTGGCTTACAAACAGGAGTTGTATACTACGATGTATCGTACGGCTCCAAACGGATTTTTACTTCGATTGCAATATACTTTTTTTAATG
>JBLIHD010000296.1:0-3074 GCA_047636335.1 Flavobacterium sp. | reverse complement strand
AACAGATGGAAAAGTTATTCAACAATACGCAAGTTGCCTTTGCGTTAAAAAGCGATACCGAACTAGAAAGGGCTTATTTTCTTTTTAAAATGATTTCAAACCAACCCTTAGTAAGAATTGGAGCAGCAGTCACTAATTTTGCATTGAATTTAAATTTACCTGTCGAAGGCTTGATACGGGCTACTGTTTTTGATCATTTTTGCGGAGGCGTAAACGTAAAGGACTGCCTTTCTGTTGTAGATAAAGTGTATACCAAAGGGGTTTCCTCCGTTCTGGATTATTCAGTGGAAGGTAAAGAAGAGGAAGAGCAGTTTGACAAAGCGTTAAAAATGACCTTAAAAACAATTGGTTTCGCCAAAAAACATCAGGCAATTCCATTTGCGGTGTTTAAACCTACCGGGATTGGTCGTTTTGAATTGTACGAGAAGCTGGGAGAGAAACAACAGCTTACTACAGAGGAACAGGAAGAATGGGAACTAGTTGTGGCTCGTCTTGACCTAGTGTGTAAGAAAGGTCATAAAAAAGATGTTGGCCTGTTAATCGATGCTGAGGAAAGCTGGATGCAGGATGCTGCTGATGATCTTGCGCTTGAAATGATGCGTAAGTACAATAAGGAAAAAGCAATTGTTTTTAACACTCTTCAAATGTACAGATGGGATCGTTTAGACTATCTAAAAAAAATACACGAACTTGCTAAAAAAGAAGGTTTTTTTATAGGAATAAAAATAGTTCGAGGGGCTTATTTGGAAAAAGAAAATGCTCGTGCGATAGAAAAAGGATATCCCACACCGATTTGTTCTTCTAAAGCTGCTACAGATGTCAATTATGATGCGGCAGTAAGTTATATGATGGAGCATTTAGATACTATGTCCGTATTTGCTGGCACACATAATGAAGAAAGTACTTATTCTTTGATGGATCTGATGAAAGAAAAAAAAATCAAAACAAATGATGATAGAATTTGGTTTGGTCAATTATACGGTATGAGTGATAATATCAGTTATAATCTGGCAGATCATGATTATAATGTTGCTAAATACCTACCATTCGGTCCCGTAAAAGACGTTATGCCATACTTAATACGTCGTGCCGAAGAAAACACGTCGGTAGCTGGACAAACGAGTAGAGAGTTGACCTTGATAAAAGCGGAAAGAAAAAGAAGAGAATAAGAGGAAAATTGATTCTAATAAATATGGTCTAGGAAAGATATCATCTAACTTTAAAATAAAAAAACTCCAATTGTACTAATTGGAGTTTTTTTATTGTCTGTTTTGTCCGAATTTAAGAGTTGCTGAATTGCAGATTACTCAAGTTTTTATATATGCCGTTCTCCAGTATTATCAATTCCTGATGTGTTCCTTGCTCTGTAATTACGCCATTATCAAGCACCAAAATTTGGTCTGCGCTGCGAATGGTTGATAGTCGGTGCGCGATAATAATACTCGTTCTTCCTTCCATTAAAATTTCCAATGCTTCCTGAACTAGTTTTTCACTTTCACTGTCCAATGACGACGTGGCCTCATCAAGGATTAATATGCTCGGGTTTTTCAGAAGCGCGCGCGCTATGGCGATACGTTGTCTTTGGCCTCCGGAAAGCTTGACACCCCTTTCTCCCACGATCGTTTCGAATTTTTCGGGGAAACTTTCAATGAAGTTTAATGCGTTAGCTTGTTTTGCCGCCAAGAGGATTTCGCTTTCGGTCGCATCCGGTTTTCCGTACGCAATATTTTCTTTTATGGTTCCCCCAAATAAAATGACATCCTGTGGAACAATGCTCATATTGCCCCTTAAGTGTTCCAGGTCAAAATCATAAATGTTTTTTCCGTCAACCAAAATTTCACCACTGTCGATATCGTAAAAACGCAACAACAAGGAAGCGATAGTTGACTTTCCTGTTCCACTAGGCCCAACAATTGCTATTTTTTGGCCAAAGTTCGCCGTAAAATTCACGTCTTTTAATACTTTTATCTCTTTTCTGGAAGGATAACTGAAACCTACATTTTTGAAAGTCACATTTCCTCTTATTTTCTCAATTTGTGCTTTGTTTTGTTCTGAGTTGATTTTTTCAGGAGTTTCCTCCAATAATTCAAAAACGCGTTCGGTTGCTCCAATTGCTTTTTGGATTTGGGCATACAGTTCTGCTATACCGCCAAAAGAAGCGCCAACAAAAGTAGAGTAGAGGACAAACGATATTAATTGCCCGACGCTCATTTCGCCACTGATGCTCAATCGAACACCAAACCAAACAACGGCAACAATCGCCCCAAAAAGACAGAAAATAATGAAGGAAGCGAAGTATCCCCTGTATTTCCCTCCCTTAATTGCTATCTTAACGACTTCTTTAATTTTTCCGTTATAGCGGGCAATTTCGTACCATTCATTGGCGAAAGCCTTGACGACACTGATGCCCTGCATGGTTTCTTCGACAATCACTTGACTTTCGGCCACCTGGTCCTGGACGTTTTTTGAATATTTTCGAATGAAGCGTCCAAAAATAACGGCTGCCACCGCCACTAAAGGAACGACTGACAGCATCAATAACGTCAGTTTGATACTCTCGGTGGCCAATAGCGCAACTCCGCCGATAATTAGAATAAATTGTCTTAAAAACTCCGCGATCGTCGACGTTAAAGTGTCTTGAATCTGAGTAATGTCCGAACTGATCCTGCTGTTTAGTTCGCCCACACGTTTTTGCGAAAAGAACGACATCGGAAGTTTTACTAAGTTACTGTATAATGACAGTCTCAGATTGGCTAGGGTGTGCTCGGTGAAATTGATGAACAGGGATAATCTAAAAAACGAAAAAATGGATTGCATAAAAAGGATACCAATTAATAATAACGCAATATTGTTCGCTTGTGCGTTATCTTTGTTCTTAACGCAGTCGATCAACATCCCCATCAATTTAGGGAAAGCTAAAGCTGTAGCGCCGGTAAGCAATAAAAATATCAGGCCAACATAAAATTTCCAGCGGTGATTTTCCGCATATTGAAATATAAGTGTCGCTTTATTGAGTGAACTTGCCGTAATTTTTGATTTTGGTAAATCATTTTCTTTGAACCTTGCCATTATAT
>JBLIHD010000295.1:0-3095 GCA_047636335.1 Flavobacterium sp. | reverse complement strand
CACCGAAATTTCAAGCGGTAAAAACCAAAGACGGCGAGAAGCTGTTTATGAAATGGATTTTTACCAAAGGGGTGAAGGAAATAGGCTAGTTTGTTGATTATAGCAAAAAAAAGGAGCTAATTGTAAATTGTTTATAATTAGCTCCTTTTTCTATACTATAGAAAGTCTCTTTTTTCGGTTATTTTTTTTTAGGGATGACAACAGCTGTTACTTTCTTTTTATAGAGAGGGATGAAATACGAAACCGTATAATTGAATCCTACCCCAAAATCACCATCATAGGTTCTATTGAAACCGGGTATGTATAAATTATCAAAATTTCCTGGTTTTTTATTGGAAACCAATCTATTCAAACGCAAGCTGAAACCCATAAATACGTTGTCAAACACTTTTGCCTTGATACCGGCCACCACTTCGATCCAGCTTGCGGTTAATCCGTTGAATTGTTCTCCGGACGCAATTGCCGGTACTTCTCCAAAATAAGGATTGGCATTGTAAATTTTGTAACTGTTGAGTTCCTGGTTGAAGGTGCTGAAACCATATCGCAAACCAATGGAGATAATATTCTCCATATCCAACCAGTTTTCATAGGCATTGTAATCAAATCCCGCTTTTAGGTAGGAGCCTTTGGTGGTAAAATTCAGTCGGCTGTCATCGGTGGTTTTATTTTCATTACCCAACTCGGCAGCCAGGAAATATTTTTTGGTCAACCTGTAATCTCCCACAAATTCGATTCCTTTATAATCTTTGTCATACAAAGCACGGGTTAGTTTATATAAATCGACGCCCACACGCAATCCGTAGCGATTTGTTTTTTGGGGAACCACCTCGTTTTGTTTCTCATCAGACAATTTTACTGTCTTTAAATTCCCGTTATCAGGAATTATAGCTTCCGTGCTCGTGCTGTCAGCAACATTTTTCAGGGAGGTAGTTTCCTGCGCCTGTGCTAAAAACAAAGAAAAAATGAGGCAAATACTAAAAAAATATTTCAAGGTGTGTTTCATTTTCGTTGTCTATAATACTGTTTTTAACCGAAATGTATTGAATCCATTTCAGGTCCGGAATCGCTGCATCTGTATGGGTATATGGATTAAGGGGGTCTAAAGTGTAAATGGTTTTAAATCCACAGGCTCTGGACACAAAAATGTTTTCTCGCACATAGTTCAATTTAAGGATGTCTTCGTTTACCAATGCGGAATTTGAATTCCCAGAGTTTAGAATAAGACTAAATGTAGTGGTGTCAGCATCCGTTTTTAACGGAATCGAAACGGTACTTCCATTAATGAGAGTACTTCCATTAAAAGAAACACCTTCTGTCATTCCTTCTCCCACGATTTTTAAATTGGTCACGTTTTTCAGGACGGATGAATTGGTCACATCATAAAACGAAATCACTAATCGCGAAGTAGTAACCGTATTCGCGTCGCAAATGTCATCTTTCTCACAGCCTGTGAAGGAAAGTGAGAAAAGGAACACTGCTAATAGAATTATTTTTTTCATAAATCTTAAATGTCTAAATGGCAGTACGCTTGGCAATGGTAAAATATAAATGATTAAGCAGCTTAACTGATCAGTTATTATTGAAATTAACTATCGTCTTTCCAAAAGCACCACATTCTCCACGTGATGCGTTTGCGGAAACATATCCACTGGACGCACGCGAGTCACTTTGTATTTCTCGTCCATCAATGCTAAATCACGCGCTTGTGTGGCCGAGTTACAACTTACATATACCACTTTTTCAGGAGCAATTTTCATGATTTGTGCAATGACATCTTTATGCATTCCGTCTCTCGGTGGGTCAGTGATAATCACATCAGGATGTCCGTGTTGCGCGATGAAACTATCGTTAAATACCACTTTCATATCTCCCACATAAAACTCACAGTTTGTAATTTCATTGCGTTCCGCATTTAGTTTTGCATCTTTGATTGCCTCGGGAACACTTTCGACACCAATCACTTTTTTTGCTTTTTTAGAAACAAATTGAGCAATGGTGCCAGTTCCGGTATATAAGTCATACACGATTTCATTTCCAGTCAATCCGGCGAAATCACGTGTTATTTTGTATAGTTCGTACGCTTGGTCCGAATTGGTTTGGTAGAAAGACTTGGCATTAATACTGAACTTCAAACCTTCCATTTCTTCCAAGATATAATCACGTCCTTTGTACAGTTTAACATCCGTATCGTATAAAGTATCATTCGCCTTACTATTCACTACATATTGCAATGAAGTTATTTGGGGGAATGTCTCGTGTAAATGATCTAAAATCAATTCTCTGTTGGCTTTATCATTTTCAAAAAACTGGATTAAAACCATGATTTCGCCAGTTGAAGCCGTACGTAACATAAGGGTTCTTAATAAACCTTCGTGCGCTCTTGGGTTGAAGAAAGTCAGTCCGTTTGCATTGGCAAAATCCCTCACTTCGTTTCTGATAGCATTTGATGGGTCTTCTTGCAGGTGGCATTTGTTGATGTCAAGAATTTTGTCCCACATTTTCGGTATGTGAAAACCAAGTGCATTCCTGTTCCCTAGGTCTTCGGTACTTCCTATTTCGGCTTCGGTCAACCATCGGCTGTTCGAAAACGAAAATTCCATTTTGTTTCTGTAAAAAAACTGTTTTTCAGAACCCAAAATTGGTTCAAATTCAGGAAGTTCCACTTTTCCGATGCGTTGCAAATGATTGAAAACTTCGTTTTGCTTGTAATACAACTGTTGGCTGTATTTCATGTTTTGCCATTTGCAACCTCCACAAACACCAAAATGCTCGCAAATAGGTTCGGTACGATGCTCTGAATATTCGTGAAAATGAACAGCTTTCCCTTCGTAAAAAGACTTGCGTTTTTTAAACGTTTGCACGTCCACCACATCACCCGGAACCACGTTAGGGATAAACACCACTTTGCCATCTGGAGCTTTCGCAACTGATACGCCTTTTGCACCTGCATCAAGGACTTTTATCTGATGAAAGACAACTTTGTCTGTATTTTTCTTAGCCATGCCGCAAAAATAAGCGTTTGTAAACTTTTATAAATTCAATTTGGCAAATATTTTCAAAAAGAAGTGTTTTTTATTTGAGCCAAATCCCGCTTT
>JBLIHD010000294.1:0-3119 GCA_047636335.1 Flavobacterium sp. | reverse complement strand
GGATTATGCCATAAGAGCACTGCAAGGTTTTGAAGAAAAGATATTGGAGACTTTAAGTGTAAAAAACTAACAAAACTTTAGGACTTGTTTTAAAACTATATCTATAAATCAATCGTATATTCATCAGCGGTCAATAATGAATCGATTATGTCTTAAAGTGCTTGTAATATCCATTAGAGATGTATGAAATAAATAGCATTGATAAAACAAAAAATAGCAACATATGAAAATTAAATTAGCAAGTTACGTAGTGGTGTTTTTTACAATTCTAAGTTGTAACTCACAGACAAAAAAAATGTCTTTAGAACCGAATAAAGGAAAGGCAATTGCCGTTTTTGCATCAGGTTGCTTCTGGTGCACTGAGCATGTATTTGAAGCTGTTGTAGGTGTAGACGAGGCTGTTTCTGGATATTCTGGCGGGAACGTTAAAAATCCTTCCTATGAGTTGGTAGGTTCAAATACAACTGGTCATGCAGAGTCCGTTGCCGTTTTCTATGATCCTAAAGTCGTTTCTTTTAAAGAATTAGTTAACGTATTTTTTGCCTCGCAGGATCCTACAACTCCCAATCAGCAAGGTCCTGACCGTGGGTCTTCTTATCGTTCCATTGCTTTTTATAGAAATGCGGAAGAGAAAAAAATCATTGAAGACAAAATTAAGGAGCTTACCGCCAAAAAGGTGTTCTCTAATCCTATTGTTACAGAGGTGAAAGCAGTTTCGGACTTTTATGAAGCCGAAGCATATCACCAGGATTACGTGAAAAAGAATCCAAACCAGCCTTATGTAAAAGGGGTTTCAGTACCGCGATACAATAAGTTTAAAAAAACATATAAAGGAACACTAAAACCTAAATCCTAAAAACATGAAATTATATAAACAACTAATAGTACTACCGGTAATAGCTTTTAGCTTTATCGCGTGCATGCAAGGAAATAAAAGTGAAAAAGCAATCACAGAAGCACAAGTATCGATGAAGCAACAACCGGTACTATCACTGAATGATACCACGTTGAAGAAAGTCATAAAAACAGATGCAGAATGGAAAAAGCTGTTGACTGATAATCAGTATTATATCTTGCGAGAAAAAGGAACTGAGCGTCCTTTTCAAAATGAATTTAATAGCAATCACGAAAAAGGCGACTATTTCTGTGCAGCTTGTAAGTTGCCTTTGTATTCATCCGGAACTAAGTTTGAGTCTGGTACAGGATGGCCAAGTTTCTATGCTCCGATAAATAAAAACAGAGTAAAAGAGGTTCTTGATAATAGTTTAGGAATGGTGCGTGGTGAAATTATATGTGCTCGTTGTGAGGGTCACTTGGGACATCTTTTTGATGATGGACCCAAACCGACGGGTTTGCGTTATTGCATGAACTCGGGAGCAATGTTATTCCAAAAATCAAAATAATCTAAACTTTTCAAATTCATTATAAAAAGGGGATTAGTGCAATAGCATTAATCCCCTTTTGTTTTAAAATGGCCAAGCCAAAATCATTTGTACTTTGCAACCAGAACTAAAGCCATCTCATAAATGTCTTTTGCTTCATAATCAGGCTCTTTGGATAATGTGTATAGCGACTGTCCTTCACGAGCTATAAACCCCGTAGCCAGACCAGCATTTGCGGCGCCCGCCAGATCCCAGCCGTGTGCGGCAATCATAATCATTTCTTCGGGTTTCACGCCGAGTTTTTCAGCCGCCCACACATAAGTTTCTGGAAGCGGTTTGTATTTTTTAATGGCATCAATACTTAATGCGAGCTCAAAGGAGTCCGTTAGCTTTGAATTGGCTAATTGTTCTTTAAGTGCATATTCAGGGGAGTTTGTTAGAGTGGCCAGTCTGAAACCATTGTCTTTTAACAAAGTTAATCCTTTCTCGACATCTGGATAGGCTTTCAGAGTCTTAATTGCCGACAGTGCTTTTCTCATATCCTCTTCAGACACGGTTTTATTTAAAGAGTCAGCAGTCATTTTAAGCACAGCTCCGGCAATTGTACTGAAATCATGGTATTGATCCGTGCAATTTGCCACTAGGGAATAATGCAGTACCATACCAAACCAAATTCGGAAAGCCTGAGGTTCTTCGAGCAGGGTATTTATATTATTTTTCAACGGCGCCATATCTAACAATGTTTCATTTACATCAAAGACGATAACTGGTTTTGTGTTATTTGAATTCATAAATTTTGGGGTTAATTATACCATTTTTTCAGTGTTTCTAAAGCTGGTTTTTCTTGAGGGGTGTAGTCAATATTCTTTTTTTTATAATAATCATCAGCATACCATTTCCAAGCAAACCCGCCGGCATACCATTTTTGTTTTGAAAAGGTCTGGAACAGGGCTTCATAACCGTTGGCTTGAGCCAAATTATTTATTTCAATTTCGGTTTCGGTCCAAGGGGCTTCAGCAGCTTGATTGGAGTTGCGATAGCCGAACTCGGTAAATAGTATTTTCTTATTGAATTTTTGCTGAATAATTTCCATTTTCAGAATGTGTTTTTTCCAGCTCTTATTTAATAGGACTATCGAAGGAGTTTCTTCAGCCGATAACGGAAAATAAGCATCAATCCCGATATAATCTAATTCATTCCAAAAGGGAATCGTCTCAAAATCATCCCAGTTTGCGGCATAAGTGAGTTTGCCGGAATATATTTTTTTGATTTTTTGAATGAGTTGCATCCAGTATTCAGGTCGCTTTGCAATTGGATTTTCTAGCTCCGTTCCGAAACAGAACAGTTCGATTTTTTCTTCTTCGGCTAATTTCGCAAAATCTAGGATGTATTTTTCATAGTCCGCTTCCCAATGTTGCCACTCTTTGTCCGTTGCAAAATCCAAGTCGCCGGTATAAAAATTATGATTGACCCAAAGATGTGGTTTTAGCATCACCTTCATTTTATATTGATGTGATTTCTGGATGCTTGCCCGGATTCCTTCCGACCTTTCTCCCCACCATTGTCGCGCATGATTATAGGAAACAGAGGCCTTGTCAATATCTACAAAAGCATATGGGATTAAAGATACTGCATTTACGTTGTTTTCTTTTAGAGATTCAAAAGTGCTGTTTCTCAGTTCTTTGATGGGGGCTACTAAATTCATCCCTTTATATTCCATTAAGTATCTAGGTAAAA
>JBLIHD010000293.1:0-3123 GCA_047636335.1 Flavobacterium sp. | reverse complement strand
GTAAAAGTTTTATGGGGCATTCTGATTTCGACGAAAAAAAAATAGATGCCTATATAGATAAAAGTATGGTTATCCAGTCCGTTGCTATCATCGCATTTTTGCTCTTATGCAGCATATTGATAATCAATTTGGTTCGCGTTATTTTTAGGTACTTTGGTTATAAAATTGCTAGGCAAAATGGTTCGCTGTTGCTTTCATTTGGCCTATTAAGTACAAAAAGCACTATTATCAAGCCGGAAAAGGTTCAAATCGTCACTGTTACCAGAAATTATTTCCAGAAGAAAATGAATATTCTGGAGCTTAAAATCAAGCAAGCAACAAGCGGTGAAAAAGAAGAGCGCAAGTCGGTTATTGAAATTCCGGGTTGCAACGAGACGGAGAGCGTGGAAATATTAAATTTACTGTTCCTCAAAACCCCCGAAAAAGGAATAATGCTAAAGCCGAATTTTCGCAAATTAGTTTTTTCGATATTCCTGTCTATAGTATTACCTTTAATCGGATTTTTTGCCTTTGCGAAGTATGTTGAACCTCAGTTTCTGAATTTTGCATATGTAGTGCCTATGTACATGTTTTTCGTCGGGAGCATCGTCTATTTCGGATTTATGAATAATCGTTTATTTGTAAATGAGAATTTCATCATCAAACAGAGCGGCGCTTGGGATGTCGACAATAAAATTATTGAGCTGGGGAAAATTCAAGCCATCACGACCTCACAATTATTTTGGCATAAACGTGCTGATATCGGGTCAATAACAATACATACTGCGGGCGGGAACATTGCCTTTCAATTAGGGAATTATTCTGAAATCACGCGGTATGTGAATCTTTGGCTTTATGAATTGGAGACCACAAACAGTAACTGGATGTAGTCGTTGGGCTAAATAGCAGTAAATAATTAATGATACAAAAATAAAATAAAATGAAGCATTGGATAGAAGCCGCACGATTGAGAACGTTGCCCTTATCGGTTTCCGGTATTATTGTGGGTAGCATGTATGCGCTGGCAAACCCAACAGATAATATATTGACCCCAACAGAAGTTTTTAGCTGGAGGATATTTGGTTTTGCGATTTTAACAACTCTTGGATTGCAAATATTGTCCAATTTCGCGAATGATTATGGCGACGGAATAAAAGGAACTGACAACGACGACAGGGTGGGCCCTAAACGCGCCATTCAAAGCGGGGCGATCTCCCCTGAGTCAATGAAACGGGCCATTATAATCACTTCCTCGCTTACGCTACTTTCAGCGGTTTTGTTGATTTATTTTGCATTTTCAGACACTAATATTTACTATTCACTATTTTATCTGGTATTGGGCATTTTGGCAATTGTAGCGGCAATACGCTATACGATTGGAACAAAAGCTTATGGCTACCGTGGTTTTGGAGATGTATTCGTATTTGTGTTTTTTGGTTTGGTAAGTACTTTAGGTGTTAATTTTTTATATTCACAGCAAATGGATTTGGAACTCTTTTTACCGGCGATGGCAATCGGGTTTTTAAGCGTGGGCGTTTTGAATTTAAACAATATGCGTGATGAGGAATCCGATAGAAAAGTTGGAAAGAATACATTGGTAGTACAAATTGGAGGCAAAAAAGCAAAGCTATACCATTACTTTTTAATTACTTTTGCCATGGCTTTAGTATTGGTTTTTGCATTGTTAAACAGTTTTGAGTTTGACCAATACTTGTTTTTACTAGCTTACATCCCTTTAACTAAACATTTGATTAACGTTTATAAAAACAAGGATCATAAAGCATTAGATCCTGAATTAAAAAAACTGGCGCTTAGTACATTTGCCCTTTCGGTACTGCTTTCGCTCTGCATGATTTTTTTCTTTTCGGATTTAATCGTTAATAACTCATAATACACCCAAAGGGTAAAAACAAACAATATTTAAACCATTAAATCATTAAAAATGAAAATTACATTTTACGGACACGCGGCTCTAGGAATCAAAGTAGGAGGCAAGCATATTTTAGTAGATCCTTTTATCTCCGCAAATCCATTGGCGGAGCATATTGATATCAACAGTTTGGAAGCTGATTATATTTTATTGACACACGCCCATGGGGACCACGTATTGGACGTGGAAGCTATCGCAAAACGTACCAATGCCGTTATTGTATCAAATGCCGAAATTGCTGGTTATTACTCCGCCAAAGGGTTTCAAGCGCATCCTATGAATCATGGTGGAAGCTGGAATTTTGATTTCGGGAAAGTAAAATATGTAAATGCAATCCATTCTAGTTCATTTCCTGATGGAGCATACGGGGGTAATCCTGGCGGTTTTGTCATTGAAGGGGAACATAAAAACATATATATTGCGGGAGACACCGCTCTTACGATGGATATGAAGTTGATCCCAATGCGCACCAAGCTTGACTTGGCCATTTTTCCGATCGGCGATAATTTCACTATGGATGTCGAGGATGCAATTCTTGCTTCTGATTTTGTGGAGTGCGATAAAATATTAGGGTATCATTATGACACTTTCGGGTACATAAAAATCGATCATAAAGAGGCTATCCAAAAGTTTTTTGATAAAGGAAAAGATTTGATGTTGTTAGAAATTGGTGGCAGCATCGAATTGTAATTTTTTTTGGAGCCATTTCCAGCTGTTAGTTGCAATATTTTACTTTTTAGAACCTGAAATAAATTCAGGTTCTAAAAAAAAGTAAAAGTATTTTTGCTTCCATCTGGGCTGGGCCATATCAGTAATTAAGAAAACGCAAGTGAAAAAAATAGTTTTATTGCTATTCGTTAGCATTTTTTATCAGTCGGCTTTTGCTCAAAAGGAGGGTTATTGGGATAAAGAACGGGCAACAACCAAAGAAATAATTGTATCGGCACGGGACAGGATCGTCGTTAAAACCGATGATTTTCCTATAGGCACTACCGAGTTGATTTACAGGATTACATTGCTGGATGACAATCAGCAGCTGGCGGGAAGTTTGGTTTCAGTGCTAAAATCAATTCCGGACCCTACCGGGATCAGCCAAGGGTCGGCAGGAGCAGTTTTGTTGTTGTCAAAAATTTCAGGGGACGACAAATGCAAGTATGCTGTTTTTGCTTCAAATGAGCTAGCATCCGATTATCAAAAAACAGGTGGCATGAATG
>JBLIHD010000292.1:0-3125 GCA_047636335.1 Flavobacterium sp. | reverse complement strand
CTCCAGTATGAGGAAAGTCATCCAGTCGCAAGTTCATGGAACGCACGATTGTACCTACCGCACCAAACTTTGATGCTTCTTTGGCTCCATCATACCTTTGGTCAACGGCACCGGAATAAGCATGAAATGACTCTATTTGTCCATTATCCATCGGTCGGTTATAAAACACTATTTTACCTTTTATTTTATCCGTTCCCAAAACAATCAATTCTTCCAGACTTTGCACTTCTATGACTTCAGCGGTAAGTCCGTTTTTTGAAGTTGCAATGGAGCCCCCCAATGCGCATATGGGCACGTTGATTTTAGTTTTATTGTCAAGGATATAGGCGGTTTCTTTTTCGCCTCTCACCCATTTAGGGACCATCACCTCTTGAAGATAAACCCGATCAAAACCTAAGGTTTCCATTTGCGCCTTGGTATATTGGACAGCTTTTTCAGCACTGGCCGAACCTGACAAACGAGAACCAATTTGATTGGATAAATGATCCAACCAGGAATAACATTGAGAATTGGTTAACGACGATTTATAAATTTCCTTGATCATTTTTTCTTCTGTCGTTTGTGCAAAAAGAAAAAAACTATTTAAAACCAGGACAACAGATACTATTGACTTTTTCATTAAATTTTTTATTATAGTTTAGAATTCAAATGTATTAAAAAACAAGTTGGGTATAACTATTAAAAAATAATTATACCCAACCATAAAATTTCGAAGTGAATTTATAACATTTAAGCTAATCCCTTTTTAGTCCACTAGCTCGAAACTTATCGCTGTTCCTCCTCCCGGAGCCAAATTCAAATTAATTTTTGACTTGCTTGTCACCTCTACCGTTCTTATTTTGTAAGCGATAGGATTTGTTTTCCAATCCGCATCTTTTGCGTCTTCATAGATAATGGCTTTATATTTTCTACCATTGGTTAGAAAGCTTAAGGCTACCCGGGTTTTTCTTGCGTTTTCATCAGTTATTGCACCAAGAAACCAAGATTCTTTTCCTTTCGCTTTTCTTGCTATCGTTAAGTAATCGCCAGGCTCAGCTTGCAGGTATTTACTTTCATCCCAATCTGCAGCTACGTCTTTGATAAACTGAAAAGCATCTGGGTACTTTTCATAATTTTCAGGTAAATCAGCCGCCATCTGGATTGGAGAATACATAGTTACATATAATGCCAATTGTTTTGCTAATGTTGTATGAACTTGCTCCGTTTTGTTTTTGTCATAATGACTCATTTTTATTTCAAAAATACCTGGGGTATAATCCATTGGCCCGCCCAAAAGCCTGGTAAATGGCAAAATTGTTTCGTGCATAGGCGGATTTCCAACACTCCAAGCATTGAACTCATTCCCTCTGGCGGCCTCCGCCGCGACATAATTAGGGTAAGTTCTGCTGTACCCTGTAGGTCTTATGGATTCGTGCGAATTCAACATTAATTTATTATCTGCAAAACGTCTGGCCACAAAGTTAAAGTGGTTTACCATAGCCTGCCCGTCATGGAATTCACCACGCGGAATAATTTTTCCCACATAACCTGATTTCGCTGCAGGATAATTATATTTTTTCATCAAATCCATTGCGCGATCCAAATGTCGCTCATAATTACCCACGGAACCTGAGGTTTCATGATGCATAATCATTTTCACGTTTTTTGATTTGGCGTAAGCCGAAATGGCTGCAATATCAAAATCAGGATAAGGAGTTACAAAATCAAAAACATCTTCTTTCCAATTCCCAAACCAATCTTCCCAACCCACATTCCAACCTTCGACCAAGACTCCGTCAAAACCATTTTTGGCGGCAAAATCGATATATCTTTTTGTGTTTTCAGTCGTCGCTCCATGTTTCCCTGAAGGGATTAAATCTTGAGTTAATGAATTTTGTGCGTTTTGTGAGCCTGCAAAATCCCAGGTCGATTTTCCAACGTGCATTTCCCACCAAATTCCGACGTATTTCATTGGTTTGATCCAGGAAGTATCTTCGATTTTCGAGGGTTCGTTAAGGTTTAAAATCATCTTGGACCCAACAATATCTCTTGCATCATCACTTATCATTATTGTTCTCCACGGAGAAACACATGGCGCTTGCAAATAAGCCTTGTCACCAATCGCATTAGGCACTAAAAGGGCGTTTAATTTGTATTTTGAAACATCTGCATTCAGATGCATAACAGGATAATTGACTACCGCCGCTTCAAAAATATTAATATACAATCCTGATGGTGATTTCATCATCAATGGAGTTTGAACGGCATATTTGCCAGGAATTGATTTTACTCCAATTCCATTGTTCATATTTATTTTAGAATTATCAATATCTGAAAACTTGGTTTCATTATATTCATATTCGTTACTGTCAAAATCTCCCGGAATCCAGAAAACTTGGTGATTATCGGTTAAGTTGAATTGCGTAACCTCATCAGAAATGATGAAATAGCTCAGCTCAGCTTGTTTTGGAAAATCATATCTAAAAGCCACTCCTTCATCAAAAACCCTGAAGATGATATTCATTTTAACTTTAGATGCTTTGTTAATCAAAGAAACCGTCAGTTCATTATAATGATTTACTATAGTGGATTGTTCTCCCAAAACAGGCTTCCAAGACTCATTAAAAGTGGCTGTTTTTGAAGTTATGATTTCAAATTTGGCATCTAGATCTGGTTTTTCCTTTAGTTTTATTCCCAAAACACTCTCTAGAATTACAGCTTTATCTTTGTAATTTATAGAGTAAGTTGGTTGCCCGCTACCTGATAATTTAAAAGTAACGGTCATTTTACCGGAAGGTGACTGAATACTTTGTGCCTGCGAAATACTGAGGGCGAAGAGAAGAAAAAGAGAAAATAAAAATTTCATTGTAATTAGTTTTATAAAATTACGAATATAACTAAAATCTCAAATTAAGATAGCTTCAGTTACGAAAATCACAGTTTTTCTTAAAAAAATTTCAATTCAAGTATCGTACGGCAATCGCGACAAGCAAAGCAACTTAAGTATTCGTTCTGGAATCAGTTCCTATTACGACCTGAAATAAAACTATTTTCAGTTCACTTTTTAATAATATGAACTCTTCTATATGAAGCATAAAAAAAGCTTCTCTGTCAAGAAGCTTTCAGGAACAAATCTGTTTTTTTTT
>JBLIHD010000291.1:0-3134 GCA_047636335.1 Flavobacterium sp. | reverse complement strand
CCTCCCAATTGAAAGATGGATTGTGCCAACCCTCTTTTACCACCAGAACCTAAAAAAGCAACTCTAGAGGCTTCTGGATGAAATATGGAGGACCCAATTCCTACTAATGATACTGCTACGAGAATCATCCAGAAATGAGTGGCAAACGACAATAAAGTTAATCCAGATATCGTAAAAAGCATTCCGATAACTAATGAATAGGGTTTGGGTTTTTTATCAGTATAAAAACCAATAAATGGTTGTAATAAAGAAGCTGTAAGTTGGTAAACAAGAGTAATCAATCCAATTTGGGTGAAGTTAAGATGAAAGTTGTCTTTTAATATGGGGTAACTAGACGGAATAACGGACTGCATTAAATCATTCAGCAAATGAGCAAATGCGATGGAAAACAAAATGGAGTAAACCGTTTTTTGCTCTATTGCGGGGTTAGATCGTGTTTTTTCAGTATCGGAAAGAGTGTGCATAATCTTGGTATAAAAGAGAAGTCAAAGAATTTAAAGATAATGTAAAACAAGATACCAAAAAGCCAGTGTAATAAAAGAAAGCGGGATTCCAAAACCAATCATCATACTGCTCAGCCGCGGTTTTAAACCATGGGTCGTTGCGAGTATACTTGCTGTTATCATAGGTGCCATCGCCGATTCCATAATAGCCACATCAATCATTTCAGAGTTTTGTTTCAAAATAACTACATACAATAGATAGATAAGGGCAGGTGTCATCATTAATTTAAAAAAAAGGCCGAGACCCAAAAATTTCCAGTGCTGGCTGCGACTCTCAAACCGCAATTGCAATCCTACAGAAACTAATGCTAAGGGTGTAACACCACTTCCTACTTTCTGCAACACAAACTGAATCCATTCGTGAAAATCAAAACCAAATACATTCAACAAACAAGCTAAGATGAAAGTAATAAATGGCGGAAAAATAAGGATCTTTTTTAAAATTTGAGTCCCATTCTGTTCTCCTCGAGAGTACAAAGTCGCCACAAGAATACCAAGTGTAGAAAGCACAACAAAAGTACCTGGCTGGTCAACTAATATAGCTGTTTTCATCCCTTCTGCCCCATATAAGGCCTGTATTATCGGAAAACCCAGAAAAGAGGTGTTGCCCAGTCCGGCAGTTAAAATCAAGCAACCAGTAAGCTTTTTAGACCAATGGAATTTATTCCCCAGAAAACGAAAAAACACAAACGAAAAGACAAAAGCAATCCACGCCACACCTATTGGGAATAACAATCGATTGTCCCAATGGATCTTTGGAATATAATAGAGTGCCAAGGCCGGAAGACAAATGTAAATTACGATCTTGTTTAACAGCTTGTAACTATTGCTGGGAAACCATTTTACTCGTTGCAGTAAAAGTCCAAAAAACAAATAAAAGAAAATAAGGATGAAGTTGATCATAGCGAAACAAATATATCCACTAATTTTGTAGTATCATACATCATAAAGATAAAACTCTTGAATAAAAACCCTTTAATTTGCAAGGTTTATTTCCACGTAATATATCTATAATTTATTCGCATAAAAACCGATTTAATCGCAATAATTCGTCTTTAAGTGCTAATTTTACTAAAAATGATTTAAGCTTTGGAAAAAGATAAAACGAAATATTCAGCCCTTCAAGAAAAAGCGGGTATTCCAGCACCAGAAATATTCAGCCCTTCTTCAGTAAAAAATATTCAGAAATTCAGAAAAGTGCAACCCTCGTCTGAGGAATTGGTTAACGGCATTTTATCAGGTAGCATAACGGCATTAAGTCGAGCAATTACTTTAATTGAGAGTACTAATCCTAATCATCTAGAAAGAGCCAATGAAGTGATAAAAGCCTGTCTGCCATATGCCAATAAATCCGTCAGAATAGGAATCACCGGTGTTCCTGGTGTCGGGAAAAGTACTTTTATAGAAGCTTTTGGGAAACACTTAACTGGGCAAGGGAAAAAAGTGGCAGTTTTGGCAGTTGACCCAAGTAGCACGATTTCTCACGGAAGCATCCTTGGGGACAAAACCCGTATGGAAGAATTAGTGAAGGATAAGAACGCATTTATCCGTCCGTCTGCCTCAGGAGCAACATTGGGTGGCGTGGCTAGAAAAACCAGAGAATCAATCAGTCTTTGCGAAGCCTGCGGTTTTGACACCATCATAATTGAAACCGTTGGCGTAGGCCAAAGCGAAACTGCCGTTCACAGTATGGTGGATTTCTTTCTGTTATTAAAAATTGCTGGAGCCGGAGATGAACTGCAAGGAATCAAACGCGGTATTATGGAAATGGCGGATGCGATTGTCATCAACAAAGCGGATGGGGATAATCTCAGAAAAGCGAAACTGGCAAAAAGCGAATTTGCCAGGGCATTACATCTATTTCCTGCTAAAAAATCTGGTTGGACACCAACAACCGGGACCTGCAGCTCTATTAATGAAGAGGGAATTCCTGAAGTTTGGGAAACGGTCGAAAAGTTTTTGAAACTGACCAAAGGCAACGACTATTTTTATAAAAAACGCTCAGAGCAAAATGAGTATTGGTTGATGGAAACCATCAATGAACAGATAAAACTACATTTTTATAATTTTCCTCAAATTCAAGAATTACTTGACTCAACTAAAAAAGCGGTGCAAAATGATGAAATATCACCATTTGCAGCCGCTCAATTATTATTGAAAAAATATTTCGGAAAGGAAAACTAATTTCCTAAGCCTTTATTTATTCCTCGTAAAGTTTTACCTCTCTATCGTAAAATTCATTTGCCAGTACGACAAGTCCTTCCATTTCGGCATTTAATTCTGTTTCATCAAGATCTTCGGCTTCTTCAATAAACTCCACCTCATCATCTTTAAGATTAATTATGAATCTTGGATAATCCAAGTGTATAACGAAGATATCTTCAGGAAAATCAGTATTGTCACCTAGTAAAAACTTGGGTAATTCCATTTTTAAATTATATTTAATGTTTCTATTGTATCACTGGAATATCGACCCAACGACTAGACAAATAACCGAATAAAGTTTGAAAAAATCTATTTATCCGAAAGAATTATTGAGCTATCATCTTTACCGTTCATGAAAATGATTTTGGTGTTAGCTGACGCAGCTAATTCTTTTTGTGCTTTAATCGTTTCGTAACGCAATTGCTT
>JBLIHD010000290.1:0-3142 GCA_047636335.1 Flavobacterium sp. | reverse complement strand
GGAATACGAACTTGATCAATCAAACTCCTGATATCATCAACGGAGTTGTTCGATGCAGCATCCAGTTCAAAGACATTAAAGGCAAAATCTTCAGTGGGGTCATCATAACCCGGCTGATTAATTTTTCTGGCTAAAATTCTGGCACATGTTGTTTTTCCAACTCCTCTAGGACCTGTAAATAATAGGGCAGAGGCAAGATGATTACTGTCTATGGCATTCAATAAAGTATTGGTAATGGCTTTTTGTCCCACCACATCGTTAAATGTTTGAGGACGATATTTACGAGCCGATACTACAAATTGTTCCATAGGTTTTTTATTCAAAAGCAAATATAGGCAATGCGGTTATATTATGAAAAGGATAATTTGTTTAATTCTGAAATTAACATCACCGAGAAGATTCGGCCAATTTTTGTGGAACACCAGTTGCTAATTAATTCAGAAATTTCAGTCCTAACAATGTTTTTTTTTCGACCCCTTTTTGTTGAATCAGGACTTTAAATTTCATTCCCATACTCAGCAACAAACCAATGTTTATATAGGATTCATGAATTTTTACTTGCGCCCTGTTTATAGGTTTCATCAGAGTATCATTTTGATATTTTTTAATTCCAAGGGCCAACAAAAAGTTAGTTTGGTCTGTCATTCCGCAACAATCCAAGCCATAATCTGACCCCCATTGCCGTAAGGCAGAAAAATTAGTGTGGGAAGTGATGTCCTGACTTCCTATCAATTGGTATGGATTCTCGTTTTTTTGGTGCTTATTGTAACATAACAATGTCCCAGAACTTCTGTGATTGTCATATAATTTAGAAGATGTCGAACCATAATCAATTGTAATGACATACCCTTTTACTAAAAAACGGGAGATGTCTTTTAACCATGACAGGGCTTCTAGATTGATCTCTGTTCTAAAACCTCGTGGCAAATCAACATTTAGACTTTTAAAATAATCTACAAGGTTTTTTCCTGCAGGCAATAATATTTCTTCGAAACCATTATTGTACTGCACAAAAACTTCTTTTAGCTGGTCTTCCATAGCTACCTGATGCACGGAAAAGTTATCAATCAATTCATTTGATATGATGCAGCCGATAATTTCGGGAATCTCATCAATTGAATTGTACCAACTAACTTTTTCCAATAAATATTTCTTTTCAATTTGCCGCATGCTGGTACTTTTTTCGATGATGCAGTAGTGTAAATCATTATACAGAGGTTTGTTTTTCTTCAAATAGTCTAAAATGTCATGGCACAAGAGACCAGTTCCCGCTCCATATTCAACTACTTTAAATGTCTTTTCACCCATTAAGGTCCACATTTCTTCTATTTGGCGACCGATCATAGCTCCAAAAGAAGCCGAAAGATTGGCGCTGGTGTAGAAATCACCATCGGCGCCTATTTTTGTATCTATTGAATTATAATAACCCAGTTCTGGATAATACAAAGCCATTTCCATAAAATCCTTAAAGGAAATTGGCCCCTCTTTTTTGATCCGCTCGATTATTATGTCTGACAAAAACATTAAAGTATGATTAAATCTAGTTTAAAATATAGCTTTTACGGAAATAAGATTTGAGGGAATGGTTTTATAAAGCTAACTCTTGAAATATAATAAATAAAGGTTTGTCTTTACTTATTTCTGTTGTGGATGCTCAGTTTAATTAGAACTTGAGCTGCTTCAGAAACTGAATTTGCGGCGAATCCTGTTACAAACACGCCTTTTTTGCCTGATTTCGATTTAATTCCAAATACCACAGCCTCATCATCGGGGTTGGAGTCTCCTTCATAACGATAAACATGAACAATTTCATATTTGTCGGGGTTTTTTGAAATGTCCTCTTCGTGAAGGTTAAAATCATAGGTAAAACCATCCTCATTCAATTCATCCAAGGCTTTGGAAACGGAGGCATAATGATAGATATTTTTCATAATGTATTTTAGTTAGTTATGGAATTTGTAAAACAGTTTTCTTGTATGATTTAAGAAAAACCATACGCTAGTCGTCAATTTACTTAAGTCTGTTTTTTATACTTATTTGCATTAGGCTTGGGCAGCTTCAGTATATGAATTTGCAGAAAACCTGTAACAAAGACCCCTTTTTTACCTAGAGAGGATTGTATACCGTAAACAACAGCCTCATCTCCGAGATCCGTGTTTCCTCCGTAGCGATAAATGTGTTTGATCTTGTATTTATTGGAGTTTTTCGCAAGATTCTCTTCATGACGGTAAAAATCATTGGTAAAACCATTTTCGTTCAATTCGACTAGTGCTTTTGAAACTGTAGAGTAATGATACGTTTGTGTCATAATAGGAAGAGTATTAGTGGTTACAACTTAAAGGTAACGATTTTATGAATGTGTTTTTACAAAAGAGTTGTTAAAGTAAATTATTAAAATTAGACTTCATTGATAAATTGTCGTAATTTCGCGCCACAGACCGCCTTATCGCCGTTTTGAGCAATCAAGAAGGAGGAAAGTCCGGACACCATAGAGAAGTATAGCGGGTAACACCCGTCGGTTTTGTCCGCAAGGATGGGATTAGGACAAGTGCAACAGAAAGTATGTACAGGTAATGCTGTAGTGAAACCAGGTAAACTCTATGCGGTGAAATATCAAGTATATCAGCATTTAAGGGCGTCTCGTCCGTTGTTGAAGGGTAGATAGTTTGAGCTTATGAGCAATTGTAAGCCTAGATAAATGATAAGGGTCCCGATTAATCGGGATACAGAATCCGGCTTATAGGTCTGTTTTTTTTATTTTAATAAAATAAGAATTGTAAAATCTAAAATAGAATCATTAAGATATTAATTTTCATTAAGTTGTAAGGTTTAATTTTCTTGATGGTTTAACTTTTATTTCAAAAGGTAAGTTATGCAAACAAGAATTGGGGTTTTAGGTTTAGGTGGCGTAGGTGGTTATTTTGGAGCACTTTTAGCCAAAGCTTATGCCGAATCGGACCAAATCGAAATAATCTTTATCGCTCGTGGAGAAACTCAAAAAGTAATATCGGAATCTGGCTTAAAAATCATTTCTGATGAAACCGAAACCATTGCGTTTCCCAGTATAGTTTCAAATGACCCAGTAGTTATCGGGAAATTGGATTACCTTATCTGCGCCACAAAAACCTATGACCTTGAGGAC
>JBLIHD010000289.1:0-3146 GCA_047636335.1 Flavobacterium sp. | reverse complement strand
TCTGGCGCCGTTAATTTTGAAGGAAACCCAATAGAAATTCTACAAAAACGTATTTTAATCAAGGAAAACGCGGTACCATTTGGAACTGTATTGACTTTGCCTGCGACAGGAAGCGAAATGAACTCTGGCGCAGTAGTGACGATTCAGTCCACCAAAGAAAAACTTGCTTTTGGAGGATCTGCTTTGTTTCCGAAATTCTCAATTTGCGATCCTACAGTAATCGAATCTTTACCAAAAAGACAGCTGCAAAACGGAGTCGTTGATGCCTACACACACGTGATGGAGCAATACCTGACATATCCGCACGAAGGATATCTACAAGATCGTATTGCTGAAGGAATTTTGCAAACCTTAATTGAAGTTGGACCAAAAGTGGTGGACAACCCTAAAGATTATGCCTTGGCATCTAACTTTATGTGGAGTTGCACGATGGCTTTGAACGGTTTAATCCAGAAAGGGGTACCTAACGACTGGGCAACTCACATGATTGGCCATGAACTGACTGCCAAGTACGGAATTGACCACGCAAGAACATTGGCTGTTATCGCTCCAAGTTTATACAAAGTGATGTTTGAAACCAAGAAAGCAAAACTGGCACAATACGGAAAGCGCATCTTCAACTTACAAGGTACCGAAGACGAAATTGCTAATGAGGCAATTAACAAAACTGTTGAGTTTTTCCATACAATGGGAATGGACACTAAACTTTCTGACTACACAAAAGAGTACGATGACACAGCAGATTTCATCGTGAATCGCTTTGAAGAAAGAGGATGGAAAGCGTTAGGTGAACAACAAAATATCACATTAGACAAAGTAAAAGCTATTGTCGAAATGAGCTACTAGTTCAAAACTCAGGAATCATTCCGTTTGAAAAAAAAAGGCGTCTTCAATTAAATTGAGGACGCCTTTTTCATAACACCAAAACAAAACTAACTAATTCAAATCTCATTTTTTCTTAAAAACTTAATTTATAATAAGTTAAAACGTTAATAAGATATGTTTATTGTGTGATATTATAACAAAATACACTTTAATTGCGTAACCCCTGTTTTCATTCCTGTATGACTTGCGGTATCTTCAATTATTTTTTTTGTTTAATCAATCTGTTTTTAAGTACTTTTGGTTAAATTTAATAAAAAAAATGACCGACAATATAAAATTTGCAGTGATTGGTGGTGGAAGTTGGGCAACGGCAATTACAAAAATGTTGTGTGTAAACCTTTCTGAAGTTTCATGGTATATGCGTAATGAATCTGCCATTGAACATCTCAAAACTTACAGACATAACCCTAATTACCTAAGTTCAGTAGAGTTCGACACAAACAAAATTAAGTTGACCAGCGATATTAATGAAGCTGTCGCTTATGCTGATTACATCATATTTGCGATCCCTTCGGCATTTTTAAGCGCCGAACTGGAAAAATTAATCGTCCCACTACAAGACAAAGTGATTTTCTCCGCTATCAAAGGAATCGTTCCGGAAACGAGTATGATTGTGGGAGAACACTTTCACTTTAAATACGATATCCCCTATTATAATATTGGTGTCATCACTGGTCCATGTCACGCTGAAGAAGTGGCCTTGGAACGCTTGTCCTATCTAACCATAGCTTGCGGAGATGCTGAAAAGGCCAAAATTATAGCCAAAAACTTATCAGGCAACTATATTAAAACCAAGATCACTGACGATATTATTGGCACAGAATATGCCGCCATGCTGAAAAACATTTACGCTATTGCAGCGGGTATTGCCCATGGGTTGGGTTATGGAGATAATTTCCAGTCCGTTTTGATGAGCAATGGTATCCGCGAGATGAAAAAATTCATCAAGAAAGTGAATAAAAAGAAACGAAACATCAACGATTCCGCTTATCTAGGTGATCTATTGGTGACTGGATATTCCGTTTTTTCAAGAAACAGAACCTTCGGAAATATGATTGGTAAAGGCTACACAGTAAAGAGCGCCATGCTGGAAATGAGCATGATATCTGAAGGGTATTACGCCACAAAAAGTGCTTATAAACTCAATCAGGGATATGGAGCAAAAACACCGATTATAGATGCAGTCTATAAAATTTTATATGAAGGAAAAGATGCCAAAACCATTTTTAAAGAATTGACAGATAAACTAGATTAACCTACTCCACGCAGGAAAGGGTTCTGGCCTGAGACTAAAAAATCAAAGATATGGCTGTCATGATATTCACCAGAACACTGGTATGGCTAAAAAGAAGCTTCTTTTTTCATTTGTTTTATTGTTTTTTTCCAAACTTCTGCCCAAGAAATAACAGGATTGGATTTAGTACAGAAAACCATTCAATATCATGACCCTAATAATAATTGGAGTCATTTTAAAGGAAAACTTTTCATCGAAATGGAAAGGCCTAACGGCAATCAGCATTGATTTACCGCAGGAATGTTTTAAACTGAGTTCCGTTAAAAACGACAATCAAATTGAGCATGTCGTAAACAAAGACAATTCCTACTTTAGTCTAAACGGCAAAACTGAATTTACCGAGGAAGAGGCCAAAACCTACAACTTAAGCGACACCAGGACAAAATTCATGCGAAACTACTTTACATTCCTGTATGGTTTGCCAATGAAGCTTACCGACCCGGGGACAATTATCGATCCGGTAGTGGAGAAAAAGGAATTTATGGGTAAAAAATATTTGGTGTTAAAAGTCAAATATGAAGAAAGCATCGGGAAAGACTCTTGGCTCTTTTATTTTGATCCAAAAACCTACGCTATGCAGTTATAACAATTCTACCATAACGTAACTTAAAACGACGGAGAATACATTGTACTAAGTGAAAAGAGGTTTACTCAGAAATTAAAATCCCAAAAGTAAGGACTTGGTACGTAAATAAAGACGGAAGTCTCCTGGCCACGGACAAACTGACAAGAGTTTCTTCATTTTAGTCTGAAAGGCATAAATTACGTCTCCATCACATTGACGCAAATAAAAAACCACATTTATTCCTGTATATAAACAGAAATAAATGTGGTTTTTTATTATAATTGTAACAACGAGTCTTACCTCACAATGATGCCTTCAACGAATAAAATAGGCACTTCTTCGGTCGCTTTTTCGTTAATTGATTGCGCTTTAAAAATAAATTTCTTGTCGTATAATTTATTT
>JBLIHD010000288.1:0-3179 GCA_047636335.1 Flavobacterium sp. | reverse complement strand
GTTGATTTTGGGATTATTTCTTACAACGACACGCCTTTAAAAAAAGTAGTTGAAAACGGAATCACAACAATTTCCACCAATTTTGAGGCGATGGGCAAAATTCTTGCAGAAATGATTTTAAAACACACAAAAGAGCAAATTGAGAATAAATGCGCATTAATTCTGCGCAATTCACTGTAGTATAAAACCAAAAAAACCGCTTCTTTCGAAGCGATTTTTGTACCCGGAGCCGGAGTCGAACCGGCACGGTTTCCCACAGGTGTTTGAGACCAGCGCGTCTACCAATTCCGCCATCCGGGCTTAGCAGACATGAAATAACAACAGTTATTTCAACGCAATAAAAGATGTGATTGTGTTTAAATCAACCATCAATTCCTTTAACACGGTGCAAATGTAAAAAATAATATTAAAAATTCTACTAAAAATACTTAATTTTTTCCTTTCAGAGTTGAATAAATTTCATAAATTTGCACCTCGCTAAAAACGAAACACACAACTAACTACAAAACAATAAATTAAATGTCACAGCTAGAACCAGAAGCTAAAATTTTTGCATGTTCACAAAGTGTTTACCTAGCGGAACAGATCGCCGAAAAATACGGAATCCCATTAGGTAAGGTTACTATGTCAAAATACAGTGACGGTGAGTTCCAACCTTCTTACGAAGAGTCGATCAGAGGGCTACGTGTGTTTATTGTGTGTTCTACATTTCCAAATTCAGACAACCTGATGGAATTGTTACTTATGATAGATGCAGCAAAACGCGCATCTGCAAGACACATAACTGCAGTAATTCCTTATTTCGGTTGGGCAAGACAAGACAGAAAAGATAAGCCAAGAGTTCCAATAGGGGCAAAACTGACAGCAAAATTGTTAGAAACGGCTGGAGCAACAAGAGTAATGACTATGGATTTGCATGCTGACCAAATTCAAGGATTCTTTGAAAAACCAGTTGATCACCTTTTTGCATCTACCATATTTTTACCATATGTAGAAAGTTTGGAATTGGAAAACTTGACCATCGCCTCTCCAGATATGGGGGGGTCAAAAAGAGCCTATGCGTATTCTAAATTTTTAGAGTCTAGTGTAGTGATCTGTTACAAACAGAGAAAAGAAGCAAACATAATCGACACCATGGAATTGATTGGTGACGTAAAAGGAAGAAATGTCATATTAGTGGACGACATGATCGACACCGGTGGTACATTGGCGAAAGCCGCTGATTTAATGATGGAAAAAGGAGCATTGAGCGTAAGAGCAATTTGTACCCATGCCATATTATCAGGAGATGCTTACGAAAAAATAGAGAATTCTAAGTTATTGGAATTAATAGTCACCGATTCTATTCCTTTGAAGAAAAAATCAAACAAAATAAGAGTAGTGAGTTGTGCACCTCTTTTCGCAGAAGTTATGCACATGGTGCACCACAACAATTCCATCAGTGGAAAATTTTTAATGTAAGAAGAAGACTTTAGGCCCAAAGCCGAAAGACTTCCTGCTCAAAGAAAAGCTTAAGGCATGCGCTTAAAGCAACAGACAAGTATTTTTTATTATTAACTATATATATTTTTACAATGAAATCGATTACAATTAAAGGATCAGAAAGAGAAAGCGTGGGAAAAGTTGCGACTAAAGCCTTACGTAATGCTGGAGCGGTTCCTTGCGTTATATACGGAGGAGATCAACCAGTTCATTTTTCAGCAGAAGCAAAAGTGTTCAAAGACTTGGTTTATACCCCAAACGCTCACACAGTTGTGATTGAACTTGCTGACGGAAAATCATTCGATGCAATTCTACAAGACATCCAGGTTCACCCGGTGACTGACAATATTTTACATATTGACTTCTTCCAAATTTTTGAAGACAAAGAAATCACTATTGAAGTTCCTGTAAAAATCATCGGTGACTCTAAAGGAGTTATGGCCGGTGGGGATTTACGTTTAAACAACCGTAAACTTAAAGTAAGAGCTTTACCGAAATACCTTCCAGATTTTATTGAGGCGGACATTACTCCACTTGACATGGGTAACAAATTATACGTTACTAAAGTGCCAACTCCAAACTTCAAAATCATGCACCCTGACAATACAGTAATTTGTCAAGTGAAAATTTCACGTGCAGCTATGAAAGCAGCTCAGGAAGCGGCAAAAGCAGCAAAAGCAGGTCCTGTAAAAGGAAAGAAAAAATAATATTTTTTCAAACATTCAAAAAGCATCAGTTGAAAAACTGGTGCTTTTTTTATGACTATTTTTTCCATTTTGAGCAATGCGAAATCTCCTTATCTAGTTTTTTCTTGTTAGACTCACCACAAACCCCCTTTCAACAAAACTCCTGCAGCTGTTCTCTTTATCTTTCAAGACATCCCGAATCGCCGGGGTTGCATAAAAAGAGACACCCCGATACTTCACGACCAGGCTTAACCAGAATTTATTCCCCTTAATTGTATTTTTATCTACTACTTCGGTCAAATAGACTTATTTTTGCAGCATGATAAAATGGATAAGAGCTATATTTTCATCAAAACAAACAGAAGACAATACCGATTCTATGAAACCGGAGGTTCACGAACACCAAAAAAACAATATAAAAAGCATGAGTAATAAATTTTTAATTGTAGGACTTGGCAATATTGGCGCTGAGTACGTGAACACACGCCATAACATTGGATTCAAAATACTTGATTATCTTACAAAAAAAGAGTCGCTTTCGTTCCAGACAGTAAAGTTAGGAGCGCTGGCCGAATACAAATTCAAGGGAAGGACTTTTTTTCTCCTCAAACCCAATACCTACATGAATTTAAGCGGAAAAGCGGTGCAATATTGGATGGAAAAAGAAAATATCCCGCTCGAAAACCTATTCGTAATTACGGATGACCTAAACCTTTCTTTTGGCACTATCCGCATCAAACCGAAAGGAAGTGACGGCGGTCATAATGGCCTAAAAAACATCAACTTGATTTTAAACACCAACCAATATACCCGTTTTCGATTTGGCATCAGTGACGAATTCAAAAAGGGGAAACAAATTGATTATGTTCTTGGAGATTGGGATGATCAAGAAAAATCCGCGCTTCCTGAACGACTTGATCTGGCGTCAGAGATCATAAAATCTTTTGGAACCGCAGGACTGGAGAATACGATGACCGCATTTAACGGAAAATAAAAAAGGGAAGCATTTAA
>JBLIHD010000287.1:0-3215 GCA_047636335.1 Flavobacterium sp. | reverse complement strand
AACCATAAACGCGGAAATGGACAACCACTTGGCATTGAATTACGGTAATTATTTTAATGAGGTCACATACGGTACAGCTTCATATGCATATACATATGATCGGCATTTGCAAACTTTTCAGGCTGGGATTAATTATGTGAATTACGGCAAATTTGAAGGCTATGATGAAAACGGGCAATATACAAGCGAATTTACGGGAAGCGAAATAGCGCTTTCCTTGGGATATGCTTATAACATACCATATACGACAATTCATGTAGGGGCAAATGCAAAATTGATTTCCTCTTCACTTGAAAGTTATTCTTCTTTGGGAGGGGCAATAGATCTTGGCGCGATTTTTATTGATGAAAGAAATGATGTCAATTGGGGTTTAGTGATACGAAATATAGGTACGCAATTTACCACGTATTCAGGAGTGAATGAAAAATTGCCGATGGAAATATTATTGGGTGTTTCACAGGAATTGGAACATGTACCATTAAGATGGCATCTTACATTAGAGAATTTGCAGCAATGGAATATCGCTTTTTCTAATCCTGTAAGGGCCGAATCGTCGATCGATGGAAATACAACTGAAGAGAAGGTTTCCTTCGCAAATAACGCATTGCGCCATGTGATTTTCGGAGTAGAATTGTTTCCCAAGAAATCATTTAACCTTCGGTTTGGGTATAATTTCAGAAGGGCAGAGGAATTACGGATTCTCGAACAGCGCAATTTTTCGGGAGTTTCGCTTGGTTTTGGATTAAAAATGAATAAAATGAAATTTAATTATTCCTATTCGCGTTATACTTTAGCAGGCAATACGAGTCTGTTTGGGTTGACGATCAATTTTCAATAGTGGGTTCTGAGGGAAAGTCAAGCTGAATTACTCCAATATCACCATTTAATACATATGACAAATGAGTACCAATTTAAAAGCAAATAAAGAGAAGAGAGCATTACTTATAATACTGGTTTTTGTGGGGTTTGTTTTTTTGGGTTTTTCTAAAAAGCCAGATTCTAATTCCAAGGAATCAAAGCTTAGCATTCAAATAAATGAAGTGAAAAAAGTTGTGGACGCCGATTATAGGTACAATAAGGAAATCGCTTTTTTCATTGATATGGGAATTGAATCGGGTAGATATCGTTTTTTTGTTTATAACTTGAAAACAAATGAAATTATTGATGAAGGTCTTGTCACGCACGGCCTCGGGTCAGAAAAGAAAGCAAATGGGCAGCTTACTTTTAGCAATGTCAATAATTCATTAAGCACCTCATTAGGAAATTATTCGATTGGGGATTCTTATTCAGGATCTTATGGGAAAGCTTATAAACTATATGGGTTGGACGAAACGAACAGCAACGCATTCGCCAGAAGTATAGTTTTGCATAAAATGAGCACGATTCCGGATCAAGAACAAAACGAACCCATTGAGAAAAGTTTTGGATGTCCAGCCGTTAACGAGCTCTATTTTGAAAGGCTGGCGAATATAATAGATAATTCAAATTCGAAAGTTATATTGAATATTTACTACTAAAAAAAGTAGTTTGGGAAAAACGACTTGTAAAAGGACATAAGACAAAACACTGATTTAATTTCGGAACATTAAAATTATAAAATTGAAAAAAATTACTATCGCCATTGACGGATTTTCATCTACAGGAAAAAGCACCTTGGCAAAACAACTCGCAAATCATTTAGGATATGTTTATGTCGATACTGGAGCCATGTATCGAGCCATTGCGTTATTTGCAATGCAGAATGAGTACATAGGCAGTGAATTTTTTGATAAAGAATCACTAATAAGAAGCCTGCCATCTATTCAATTAAAGTTCAAATTTAATCCTGATCTAGGTTTTGCCGAGATGTATTTGAATGGCGCCAATGTGGAAAAGGAAATCAGGACCATCGAAGTGTCCTGTTTCGTGAGTAAGGTGGCCGAAATATCCGAAGTGCGTGCCAAACTAGTGGAGCAACAAAAGGAAATGGGAAATGACAAAGGAATTGTTATGGACGGCAGAGACATTGGAACCGTCGTTTTTCCCGATGCGCAACTGAAAATCTACATGACCGCAAGCGCAACTACTAGAGCAAAAAGGCGTTATGACGAACTCCTGCAAAAAGGAGATAACGTGACCTTTGAGGAGGTTTTGAAAAACGTGGAAGAACGTGACTATATTGATACCCATCGAGATAACTCCCCATTGGTAAGGGCAGAGGACGCAATAGAAATTGACAATTCATATCTTAGCCGAGAAGAACAATTTGATGTTGTCTTGGGATTGGTAAATGAGATGACGGAAGTAAACTAAATGTTTGTATATATAAATTTATATATTAGATTTACGGCTTGTTAGTTTTTGAAAATAAACAATTCATTTTATGGGAATTAAAAATAGGTTGACGGTAATGAGCTTTCTTCAATTCTTTGTTTGGGGAGCTTGGTTAATTACTGTTGGTAATTATTGGTTTGGAACAAAAGGATGGAGTGGTGCTGAATTTGGAGCGGTTTTTTCAACTCTTGGAATTTCGTCGATAATAATGCCTGCCCTAATAGGGATTGTCGCTGATAGATGGATTAATGCTGAGAAACTGTACGGAATATTACATATTTTAAGTGGTTTGGCTATTTTTTATATACCGCAAGTTGATACTCCTACAGCTTTTTATTGGGTTATATTTCTGGCTATGATGTTTTATATGCCTACAATTTCCCTGTCAAATTCAGTGGCCTACAATATATTGAAAAACAATGATTTTGACGTTGTAAAGGTTTTTCCGCCAATTAGGGTTTGGGGAACTATAGGTTTTATTGCCGCAATGTGGATGACTAACTTATCAGGAAACAAGGCGTCCGCTAACATGTTTTATATTTCCGGATTCGCTTCTTTACTTTTAGGAATTTATTCTTTTACATTACCAAAATGTCCGGCACAAAAATCGGTTATCAAAAATGCCAGCTTAATAGAAAAATTGGGACTGGATGCCTTCAAGTTATTTGGCACTTATAAAATGGCCTTGTTCTTTATATTTTCCATGTTTTTGGGCGCAGCTCTACAATTAACAAATATGTACGGGGATGTGTTTTTATCTGAATTTGGTAATATTCCCGAATATACTAATAGTTTTGTGGTACAAAAATCGACCTTAATAATGTCTATTTCACAATTTTCTGAAACAGTATTTATATTAGCAATTCCGTTTTTCTTGAAGCGATTTGGTATCAAAAACGTTA
>JBLIHD010000286.1:0-3220 GCA_047636335.1 Flavobacterium sp. | reverse complement strand
AGCCTTACTATAGTCATCCAAGATTGAAGTTCATTCCCAATATTATTGTCAATCTCATCAGTTTTGCCATTTCATTTGCAGTTGTGGCCGGTTTGGTATTTCTGTTGCTGCGCTATTTGACAAATAAATTTTACCATTTAAACTAAAATTGCTTTTTTGCGATCATTTTCCGCTACTATAGATTTAGTCATGCTTTAGAAGTAATAGTTGATCCAGCCGAAGCGATCACAACGAAAATAACTGCCAAAACCTCATTGAATGAAAGAAGCTCATGTAGAAATATAAGTGCACAAATAGAAGCCACCGCCGGTTCTAAACTCATAAGAATACTGAATGTGCGAGCAGGAAGCTGGCCAAGAGCTTTCATTTCCAATGTAAAAGGAATAGCGCTTGACAAAAGAGCAAGGGCTATGCCCAGGAAAAAAAAGCTAGGGGTGAGACCATTGAGCCCTTTTTGCAGGATTGCAATAGGCACAATCAAAAAAGTGGCGATAAGCATTCCTGTAGCGACGGCATCTCCACCTTTCATTATTTTCGATGTTCTCCCGCCCAATACGATATAGGCGGCCCAACAGCCACCGGCCGAAATGGCTAGTAACATTCCTAAAATGTCTATTCCGTCATTAGACCACGGGGCAATTAAAAGAATTCCTGCTGCCGCAAGAAGTATCCATAAAAAATCTATCAAACGTTTTGAGCCCCAAACGGCCACCAGTAAAGGGCCTATGAATTCCAGGGTAACGGCTAATCCAATTGGAATTCTTTCTATTGCGAGATAGAAAATCAAATTCATCGCGCCCAAAGACAAACCATACGGGATGACAAATTTCCACTGCGTAGCGGTAATCTTGAGCAGATTTGGCCTGTAAACAGCTAATAATATCAATGCGGATATGCCAATTCGCAAGGATGCTGTTCCGGCAGCACCAATAGCAGGGAATAGCCCTTTTGCAATAGCCGCTCCCGATTGGACGCTGATTATCGCAAAGATTACGGCGGGTACCGGGGGGATGTTAAGTAGTTTGTTTTTTACGTAATTATTCATATGCTGGCGTGCTAAATTACAAAAATTAGAAGTCCCACTGATCAATATTTTCATTATTTGGAAAATAATAAATAAGAAGATTCTGATACCTGTCTATCGGTTTATAGCACGAGTTTTTTAACGATTTTAAAGTTGTACCTGAAGCTTAAAATGAAATTAATCCTTGTCGCTGTTTTTGATTACTTTTGAAATAAAACAAAACAATGGGGTTCAAACATTTATTTAAAGCGAAATTAAATTGGTTTTTAAAGGAGAAAGAAGCCGTTTCAGGTTCTAGAAGCGACAGTAAAAATCACACGATTGCCATCGAAGGCAAAGCTGTTTTATGCGTTTCGGCTGCCAAAGCTTTCAAGGGTGACCCAACATTATACAATCCAGAAGATTTACTACTTAGCAGCATTGTCTCCTGTCACATGATGTCTTATTTATATGTTTGTTCTCAAAACGGAATAGAGGTGGTGTCTTATGTTGATGAAGCAGAGGCTACACTTGAAGTTTCTGTTGATGGTAGCGGGCGTTTCACGGAAGTGCGCCTTTATCCAAAAGTTACAATCAGGCAGACTGAAAAAATAGCCGAAGCGCTAAGTTTGCACAAAAGAGCGAACCAACTTTGCTTTATTGCCAATTCTTGCAATTTTCCAATTGTGCATGATCCAAGTTGTGAAGTAATATGAAGTTATAAAAAAAAACCTCGTAAATGTATTATTTACAAGGTTTTTTGTGGAGTCGCCGAGAATCGAACTCGGGTCCAAACAAGCAACTAAAAGGCTTTCTACACGTTTATTTCCTGATTGAATTTTCGATAATGAGCCAGGCCAGAAACAGCCACTCAATACTTATCTCCTTTATTTCGAAGTCCACCCGAAGCTTATGGAAATCTAGGTTTAAATTTACGATTCACCTTTATCGACCGCTATAAACCAAAGCTTTCGAGGTAAATCCTGCTTTCCTATCTGATAGGAACGAGGCTAATCTTACTATGATTCAGATTATGCAGCAAGAGCGTAGTTTCCTTCGCCGTGTATGTGTTTTGGAACCTTTTATTAACGAGAATTGTCCCAGTTCTCCACGTGCTTACTTTTCAATTCGACTTGCTGTCAAAACCAGTCGACCCCCTTTTTTGCTATTCAAAGGATTAATTTGAAAGTGCAAAGGTATTCCTTTTTGACGGGAATAGCCCTATTTACATTACTTATATTAAGATCAAAAACCATTCCGTTTTCTACTCGTCATCCAAATGGAACGGGTAGTCGCCAAACAGAGCCGCCAAATTTTTTACTTTGTAGGTTCTGCGGTCCATCCTGTTCGATAATGCAATTATGGTGACTTTCTCTTCCGGCAAAGTGACATAGGCTGCCGTATTTCCATGCCACCAACCATTATGGAAATAAAAATTCTTTCCGGAGTCCCAATTAATCATGCGTATTCCTAGACCATAATTTTTTGTGCCCTTATATTCATTGCTATAGGGTATATAGGCTAGCTTTAAGAACTTAGGGTCAAGGAAATTCGGCGAATTTCGGCCATCGTCAAACTTCAATAAATCCCTTGGTGTCGAATATATGTTTTTATCCCCGTATATCGCATCCAAGTAATCCATATTGATCAAGGAAAAATTTGCTCTGTAAGAAGCTGTTGCGGTTTTCTTGTCCTTATCATAGTCAAACACATAGGTGTTTTTCATTGCCAATGGTTTGAATATGATTTTCTCCATGGCATCCTTGTATGACATACCGGTTATCTTTTCTATAACTAACGCCAACATGGCGTAATTGGTGTTGCAGTAACTGAAGCGGGTATTGGTTTTGAATTCCAAATCAATGCCTTTAGTGGCCATAATGGTCAGTATGTCTTGATTGGTCAAAATTTTGTGTCTGTCCCAAATACCTTTCTCTTCAGTAAAATAGGCATAATTACGTATCCCGGTTCTATGGTTCAACAATGTTTTTATAGTTACATCGGGATATGGGAACTCTTTCAGAATGGTATTTACTTTTTGTTCCAAATCTAATTTTTTTGCCTCCACTAACTTTAGTACCGCCGTGGCCGTAATCACTTTGCTCACTGATGCTATGTGAAGTGCGGTGGTGCTTGTTATTTTTGATTTCGATTTGTAGTTGGCGTAGCCATCATATTTCTCGAAAATAATTTGTCCGTTTTGTGCCACCAGAAAGC
>JBLIHD010000285.1:0-3222 GCA_047636335.1 Flavobacterium sp. | reverse complement strand
TTAAAATCTGAGGGATTCGGAATACTGACCGAAATTGACCTGAAATCGACATTCAAGAAAAAACTGGATGTAGATTTTTACAATTATACCATCCTGGGCGCCTGTAACCCGCCATTCGCATACGAAGCCCTCTTGGCAGAAGACAAAATAGGCACTATGTTGCCTTGTAACGTGATAGTTCAGGAGAAAGTGCCTGGCGAAATAGAGGTTTCCGCGGTTGACCCGGCGGCTTCGATGCAGGCTGTCGAAAACGACAAACTTGCTGAAATTGCCGCGGAAATAAGAGACCGATTAAAGAAAGCTATCGATCAACTGTAGGTTTGTATTTTGGCTTCAGATAACAGCAAAAAAAGGAAAATTAAATTATGCCTGTTTCTATTGCTCATCGTGTTTGCGGCAAACGCCCAAAAAGTGGTTAGCTATGATTTGTATTTAAAAGACACAGTAATGTAGAAGTCAGGAAAAAAAGATGTTTGCGGTAAAAGCGAACATCTTTTTTTTGTCATTTTGCGTGACGGTTTCCTGGTCAAGTTATTTTTATTTCATTGGTCTTTGAGCATGGCCTGATAGATCCGTATCGTTATCTCGTCGCTCCAGCCCTCTGGCACAATGATACTGAAATCGCTTAATCGCAATTTAAAATTTAGCGTAAGCATGGAAGAAAAGGTTTCAGTGCCCGTACCGTGTTTAATTAGCCCCTTTGCATATATCGTTTTCACTATCTTATTCATGTGCAATTGTGCCCTAAAATTCAGTTGCTGATCCGGTTGCTGTAATGTGTTCACGTAGGGAATGTTCAGTTTTCCTTCCAGTATTACGGGTAATAGGGGCGAGTTCCTCAGTGTCACATTCAACGAGTCCGTTTCGGTGCGTAAAGAGGCCGGATCAAGAGATAATCCGATTTCAGCATTTTGATAATTGATTAAAACAAACAAATGATCGCTGGTGGCAATTACTATGGAATCCCTGTACGAGCCAATAACCTCCATCATCCCTTCCCTGGTTTGATACCTTTGTTGTGCCTTGGTCGAAAAGCTACATAATAGCAACACGATAACGGCTACCCAGATTGTTTTTAGATTTTTCATAATTGATTCATCATTAAATAAGTTTTAAAATAATGGCAATCAGTATAGTTATGTTTTTTAAGCTAATATGAATTTACGATTTATTTAAGTGCAGATTTCCTTTTTGGTAAAACTTTTTATTTTGCCAATGCTTGTTATCAAGAATAGATAGGTTGATAATTGCATAACCCGATGTGTCAAAACAGGACTATGGATTAACAAAAAAAACCAGCTTAATGACTAAACTGGTTTTTTTATGAACTTGAATTCTATAAAATCACTTAGGCCGTCTGATCGTCGATTGACGCCTCAGCAGCATTATGCTTTACAGATTCAATTCCCTTGTCTCTTGACGCCGCGCTTGAATACATTTCACTCGTTCCGATGACCTGGTGATTTGCCGCTTTCAGGTTAAAATAAGGCTTTCCGACGGTAGATTCTTTGCGGACATAGTTTGCATCTTCCAAGGCATTTTTACGCACGGACTCCATTCCGTTTTCGCAGGCCGATTTAGAGTTATATGCTTCGCTGGTCAGGACAATCTCGCCATTTCCCGCTTTCAAGTTAAAATGGAACGATCCATTTGTCGATTTAGTAACTACAAATTTCCCCATGAGTATATAGTTTGTTGATTATGATAAAGTTAAGTAAAAAATAAGTCAAGGGAAAATAAAATTGATTTTATTTAAAAGAAAAAACGCTCCGATTTTTGTGTTGTTTTTTGATGACTATCAAATATACTATTTTGATAAGCGGGTTTCTGGTAGCTAATCGGTATACATTAGTCATCAACGTGACAGCAAGGGCGATGTCCGGCTGCACTTTGCGTCTTTTTCCTGATTCAAAGGCTGATTTCTGTCAGGGAACGTGTTATTATTTTTTTGTAAACGGAATAAGCATTGGTACTTTATTTTCGTAGTCTTCGTATGCTTTCCCCATAGATTCGCGTAGGTCTTTTTCCTCTAAATATTTTACCGCAACGAATATGTATAAAGTGGTAGTGAAAGCGAACAGTAAGTGTCCAACGGTCATTAGTGGCGTTGCCCAAAAGGCGATGATATATCCCAACATGATAGGATGTCGGACAATTTTATATAAGTAATTGGTTTGGAATTTTGAAGATGGGGCAATTTTGTCTTTCAGATTGTCAAAAATTTGCTTTAAGCCAAAAAGGTCAAAATGATTTATCATGAATGTGGAGAGAATGGCCACAAGCCACCCAAAGAAAAACACTCCGGTTAAAATCACGGCAATAGTTTCATTTTCAGCTTTCCAGACAATCGTTGTTATCGGTTGCCATTTCCAATACATTAAAAGCAATGCCAAACTAGAGAACAGAACATAAGTGCTGCGTTCGATGGCAGGACTGATAAACGCGGTAATCCGTTTTTTAAAAGCCGGTCTCGCCATCAAACTGTGCTGGATTGCAAAAACGCTTAGCAATAGAACGTCAATCAGCAGTGATGGCAACAAAGCGGTTTCGGTACCGGAGTCGATTGATTTTGGGACGAAACTATTACCCAAAAATCCAATTGCATAAAGCATGGTAAATAGAAACAGGAGGTACGAAAGCAGACCGTAAATGAATGAAATGATTTTTTTGATGATTCTGTGTTTTAGATTAATTATTGCGATTGTTTAATTTTAATAATTATATCTGGTGTTCCCGGGACTTTCGAATGAATGGGGGTATAAGTGTCTGATTAAAAATCAGCTGAAAGGTACGAAACAAACCTTAAATGAAATTCCGAATATGCAACAGTATTAAAAAAAAGCCAGAGCTGGGTGGCTTTGCGCAGCGTTTTTGGAAAAAACATGTAAATTACGGAATAATTAGCAGGAATTATACTATGTATCTGCAAAGGTATAGGTTTGTTTTTGCTACATCGCAATAAATTAGTTCCGGAGCGTCATTTAAAACTATTTATATGAAAAACCCTTTAGCACCAAAGAGAATTACTTGGATTACAGGATTGATTGACGGTATTCTTGGAATCACCGTACATTTTACGCCTGCCTTGATTTTATGGGAACATAATTTCACGCTATTTCGAATTGGTTTCATTGTTTTGGCAGTAGGAACGATGTGTAGATTATTCCCGCAAATCATATCTGCAAATAGCCTTTAAAACGGCTTGAATCCAGCAGACTTTGC
>JBLIHD010000284.1:0-3226 GCA_047636335.1 Flavobacterium sp. | reverse complement strand
TGCGTACCCATTTTTTCTATATTAATTTTGTTAAAAAATCCAAAATAGCCTCTTAAAAACATCTTTTTTGATTTTTTTTTACATTTAACCCCCACATAAATAGGGTGTAGTCCAAAAATTGAATTGTAGATATTGTAATTTTTTCCGTTGAAATTAAAGATTTCATATTATTTTCCAATGATTTTTGTTAATTAATAATTCCGCATCGTTTTAGTCAAAAAGTCCCATTATATTTATTTTTCTTAAATAAAAGTTAATAAATTCGCCACAATAAAGAACAAAAAGCTATATATCCGCACAGGTGATAATGGCATTTTTGTTTTTTATTATTTGCGATTTTAACCAAAAAACCAATTAATAAAACACTGAAAAATGAAGGAGTTCACCAACAAATTAACAACCGAAACCAATAAATCAACCAAAACTAAATTAAACATGAAAAAAGTAATATTAATTTTAGTACTAACGCTAACAGCCTCTGCGACATTTGCACAAGACACACCATTAGAAATTTCAGGTTCTGGTGATCTTTATTACAAGTATGATTTTTCTAAAACGGGAAACATTCCAACAAGTTTTGCTTCTGATCAAAATTCACTTTCCTTGGGTATGATTGATATTGCATTGAAAAAAACAACGGGTAAAACCTCTTTTGTGGGTGAAATTTCGTTTGGCCCTCGGGGTCAATTCCAATCCATTTTAAATTCAGACGGAACTTACAATGAATTAGGCGCTAACTCATTCCACATCCAAAACTTGTATGCCACTTATGCAGCTACTGATAAGTTAAGTTTCACGGCAGGTTTTATGGGTACGTTTATAGGATATGAAGTGATTTCTCCATTGGCGAATTTTCACTATTCGACTTCCTATCTGTTCACCAATGGACCATTCCAAAATGCAGGTATAAAAGCTAATTATGCTATCTCTGATAAAGTAGGCTTAATGGTGGGGGCATTTAATGATGCCTGGAATTCATACACTGCAGATGCATTTAAAGGTTTAAATGCCGTGGGAGCTCAATTATCCTTAACTCCAACTGAAAACATAAGTGCTTATATCAACTTTATGGATGGTTCGGTAAGTGGTACCATTGTCGATTTAACAGCGACATTCCAACTTTCCGATAAATTTAAATTAGGTCTGAATGCCGCTGATTACTCAAATGAAGGCGATGTTGGTTATACAGGTCTTGCCTTCTATCCGTCATATACAGTAACTGACAACTTTGGTTTAGGTTTACGTGGGGAGTACTTTGATTATAAAAAAGGTTCTGGAGACGAATCTGTTACTGCATTAACGTTTTCTGCAAATTTAAAATCTGGAGGCTTAACATTTATTCCTGAGTTCCGATTAGACAATGCATCTGCAGATTCATTTGTTGATTCTAATATGGCTGCGACAAAATCTGCTTCTCAATTTTCTTTAGCAATGGTTTACGGTTTCTAATACCTACACGATATAAGGGGCTGATTCCAAATCAGTCCTTATATTATAATTCATTTTTAAATAGGTTATTGTCACTTTCGGTTTCTCTTTATAAACCCAATCTTATTTGACCATTAAAAATTAGTAGAGAGTAAACTTTATTCTCCATAAAATCAAATTTAAAAAAAAACAATTTTATTATGAAAAAAATCGAAGCTGTTATTCGAAAGTCAAAATTTGATGATGTAAAAAAAGCATTACATCAAATCGAAGTCAATTTCTTTAGCTATTGGGATGTTACTGGTGTGGGTAATGAAAAGGAAGGTCATGTGTACAGGGGAATAACCTATAGTACGACAGACATCCAACGAAGATATATTTCCGTGGTGGTTACGGACCCATTTTTAGAAAAAACCATTGATGCCATCTTAGAATCTGCTTATACCGGAATGGTAGGCGACGGTAAAATATTTGTTTCTGACATACAAGAAACCTATAGAATCAGGACAAAAGAAAAGGGAACGGACGCTGTCAGCTAACTCACTTAATAAACTAATAATTAAAAAAGAAATATTATGGAAACGAATGCTGCAATGGACTTAATGTGGGTGTTAATCGCCGGAAGTTTAGTGTTTTTTATGCAAGCTGGGTTTACACTTGTAGAAACTGGATTTACCCGATCAAAAAACACTGGAAATATTATAATGAAAAATTTAATGGATTTCTGTATCGGAAGTCTCGCTTTTTGGGCGGTGGGATATTCATTGATGTACGGAGATTCGATAGGAGGTTTGATAGGAGATATTAATCAGTACTCTTTTTTTGACAGCCTTCCGGATATGCATAGTTTATTCTTTCAAACCGTATTTGCCGCCACTGCTGCAACTATTGTTTCTGGAGCGATTGCTGAAAGAACAAAATTTACCACTTATTTAATTTTCTCCTTGTTAATGACATTAATCATCTACCCAATTTCAGGTAGCTGGGTATGGAACGCAGGAGGGTGGCTTGCTAAAATGGGATTCACTGATTTCGCAGGTTCAACAGTAGTTCACGCTGTTGGAGGATTTGCTTCGTTAGTAGCAGCTGCTATGGTTGGACCTAGAATCGGAAAATATACAGATGGAAAATCAAATGCAATACCTGGTCATAATTTAATGATAGGTGCTTTAGGGGTATTTATACTTTGGTTAGGCTGGTTTGGTTTCAACCCAGGTTCGCAATTAGCAATTTCAGGAGATAATGCTTTTAAAGTTGCAGCAATATTCATTACAACTAATCTGGCAGGTGCAGCAGGTGCTTTAGCGGCTATGTTCTTAACTTGGATATTTTACAAAAAACCGGATATTTCGATGACTTTAAATGGTGTCTTAGCGGGATTGGTGGGTGTAACAGCAGGTTGCGCTGCCGTAAGCCCGGCAGGAGCACTGATGATCGGTTTGATCTGTGGAATCGTAGTAGTGTTTTCTATTGAATTTATAGACAAAAGATTAAAAATTGATGATCCTGTTGGTGCTATATCCGTGCACGGAGTATGCGGCGCATTAGGAACTATATTAGTTGGAGTTTTCGCAACAGACGGGGGACTACTGTATGGTGGAGGATTCGACAAACTGATTATACAGATTACCGGTGTTACCGCAATTGTAGCTTGGGCAATCGCCACGTCTTTCATCGTATTGTTTATACTAAAGAAAACAATGGGATTGAGAGTAACAAAAGAAGAAGAGATCGATGGTTTGGATATCCATGAGCATGGCACAAACGTGTACAACGCTTAATCATAGCCGGCTTAAAA
>JBLIHD010000283.1:0-3228 GCA_047636335.1 Flavobacterium sp. | reverse complement strand
ACAACAAAAAGGCTAATACGGTCGACAAAGACTTTAAGTATTACACTAAAACATTTTGGAAAATTTTCTTCTATGGAATGGCCGCAGTCGTACTATTTTTCTTGTTTGCGTCATGGGGGCTCTTGGGTCCGATGCCTTCATTTGAGGATCTGGAGAACCCAGACTCAAATTTAGCCACTGAAGTAATCTCTTCTGACGGAGTAGTTCTAGGTAAATATTTTCAAAAAAACAGATCCCAGTTAAAATATTCAGATTTGCCAAAAAATCTTGTGCAAGCATTGGTAGCTACTGAAGATGCAAGGTTTTACGAACATTCGGGTATTGACGGACGAGGTACCTTGAGGGCCATCGCAAGCTTAGGAAGTAGCGGAGGCGCAAGTACGTTGACACAGCAACTGGCCAAACAGTTATTTCACGGTGAAGGATCAAAATTTTTGCCCTTTAGAATTGTGCAAAAAGTAAAAGAATGGATTATTGCCATTCGACTGGAAAGACAATACACCAAAAATGAAATATTGGCCATGTATTGCAATATATATGACTTTGGAAACTTTTCTGTTGGCGTGAGCTCAGCAGCCCAAACCTATTTTTCGAAAGAACCAAAAGACCTGACAATAGATGAATCTGCCATTTTAGTGGGAATGTTCGTAAACTCGAGTTTATACAACCCGATAAGAAACCCCCAAGGAGTAAAAAATCGCAGAAACGTTGTGCTTTCCCAAATGGAGAAAGCAAATATGATTACCGAAGCACAGAAATTAAAACTTCAAAGCTTACCTATTACCTTAAATTTCAAACTAGAAAGTCACCGAGAAGGAACTGCCACTTATTTTAGAGAGTATCTTCGCGATTACATGAAAAAGTGGGTTGATGAAAACAAAAAACCAGACGGCACTGATTACGATATTTACAGAGACGGACTAAAAATCTACACCACTATCGACTCAAGGATGCAATTGCATGCCGAAGAGGCAGTTTCTGCCCACATGGCAAACCTTCAAGAAGAGTTTTTCATACAGGCCAAAAAAAATAAAAACGCCCCTTTTGTAAATATTTCCTCTGGCGAAACTCAGCGCATTTTAAACCTTGCGATGAAATCGTCAAACAGGTGGAACGTTTTAAAATCTCTTGATAAAACTGAGGAAGAAATCATAAAATCATTCAGTGTTAAAACAAAAATGACAGTCTTTACCTGGAAAGGTGAGAAAGATACGATCATGACCCCTATAGATTCCATCCGTTATTACAAACATTTTTTGCAAACGGGTTTGATGGCAATGGAGCCGCAAACAGGAAACATAAAGGCCTGGGTAGGTGGAATCAACTACAAATACTTCCAATATGATCACGTAGCCCAAGGAGCCAGACAAGTTGGATCAACATTCAAACCTTTTGTTTACGCAACGGCCATAGAGCAACTAAATATGTCTCCTTGCGATTCAATTATAGATGCTCCTTTCACGATGCCGGCAGGACGTCACCATGCAACAGAAGACTGGTCACCTAGAAACTCCAACAACAAATACATCGGAATGGTTACCTTGAAAAAAGCATTGGCTAATTCCATCAACACAATATCTGCCAAATTGATGGATAAGGTAGGTCCTGAGGCGGTGGTTAAATTAACGCATAAATTAGGAGTGAAATCCGAAATCCCGATCCAAGCATCCATAGCATTAGGAGCAGTAGATATAACCGTCGAGGATATGGTCGCAGCATATGGTACTTTTGCCAATCAAGGCGTCTATACCAAACCACAATTTTTAACCCGAATCGAAGATAAAAGTGGCGTGATTATTTACGAACCCATTCCCGAATCGCATGATGTTTTAAATAAAGACATCGCATTCGCTATTGTTAAATTACTAGAAGGCGTTACCGAAGGAGGTTCCGGAAACAGGCTGAGAACTGATGGCGGTGGTTACGGATACAATAGAATTACGGGCTACCCCTATAAATTTACAAACCCAATTGCGGGCAAAACCGGTACGACCCAAAACCAATCTGACGGTTGGTTCATGGGAATGGTGCCAAACCTTGTAACGGGTGTATGGGTAGGTAATGAAGACCGTTCAGCCAGGTTCAAAAGCATTACTTACGGTCAAGGGGCTACTGCCGCATTGCCAGTTTGGGGATATTTCATGAAACTTTGTTATGCCGATCCAGAACTTAAAGTGTCTAAAGGAGAATTTGAAAGACCAGCAAATCTTTCCATAAAAGTAGATTGTTATTCCGCTCCAAAAGCAAAAGATACTACTGCCGTTCAAAACACAGATGAATTCGAGTTTTAAAAAGACTTAGAAGCTATTTCCAGCTATACGCTATATCTTTATGGTTGAAAACCAACCATAAAGGATAACACTACCATCTGGGCTAGATAAATACTATTAATTACATCATTAGAACCAAATTATATGATTAATAAGAAAGTAAATACCGTTAAAGAGGCACTTCAAGGTTTAGAAAACGGCATGACTATTATGTTAGGTGGTTTCGGACTATGCGGAATTCCAGAAAACTCTATCGCTGAGCTAGTAAAAAAAGGAACCAACAATCTCACTTGTATTTCAAACAATGCCGGTGTCGATGATTTTGGTCTTGGCTTACTATTGCACAAAAGACAAATTAAAAAAATGGTTTCTTCCTATGTGGGGGAAAATGCCGAATTTGAACGCCAGATGCTTTCCGGCGAATTGGATGTCGAGTTGATTCCGCAGGGGACATTGGCTGAGCGTTGCCGTTCGGCACAAGCAGGAATTCCAGCTTTTTATACACCGGCTGGTTACGGAACCGAAGTGGCCGAAGGCAAAGAGGCTCGTGAATTCAATGGGAAAATGCACGTGATGGAGCACGCCTTCGATGCAGATTTTGCCATTGTGAAGGCCTGGAAGGGAGATACGGCAGGTAATTTAATATTCAAAGGAACCGCTCGGAATTTCAATCCTTGTATGGCTGGCGCTGCGAAAATTACTGTTGCCGAAGTGGAAGAATTGGTGGAAGCCGGATCACTCGATCCCAATCAAGTCCATATTCCTGGAATATTCGTACAACGTATCTTTCAAGGAGAATTATATGAGAAAAGAATCGAACAACTTACAACCAGAAAAAGAGACTAATCATGGCACTTGATAAAATTGGAATAGCGAAGCGAATCGCACAAGAATTAAAAGACCGTTATTTTGTTAATTTAGGGATTGGGATACCAACATTGGTGGCCAACTATATCCC
>JBLIHD010000282.1:0-3230 GCA_047636335.1 Flavobacterium sp. | reverse complement strand
CGACTTCGTCTATTGACAGCTATTCAGAGGAATTGATACAGCGAGCCACAGAAACCATCACGCAAGGCCGAACCTCTATAGTGATTGCGCATCGATTAGCCACTATTGTTAATGCGGATAAGATTGTGGTGATGGACAAAGGAAAGATCGTGGAACAAGGAACGCATCAGGAATTAATCAATCGCGAAAGTGGGTATTACAAGAATTTATATGACTCCCAGTTTTCTGTTGCCAATTAGTTTCTAAACCGCAAAGAGCGCTAAATTTCCGCCGAGGGCATATTTTTTTTTTTGCAACAAAGGTATAAAGGCCGCACAGACACACGAAAAATCAGTGGAAAACCCATTCAATCCTTTGAATCTGCCAGCTATTTTTTTACAGCAAAAAGCGTTACGTTTTCGGGGAGGGCACAAAGATTTAACTAAAGTCTTACGGAAGCATTAGTTCAACTAATTTCATTTGAAATAACAGTGATTTTTTGAAAATGTGTTACTTTACTACTTTATTACTTCTAAACTTTCCCAAAACAGAATAAATCCTTAAATTTGCCAAATCAACTAAAAGAAGAAAAACACATACAATATGAAATACGATATCATTGTTTTAGGAAGTGGACCGGGCGGATATGTTACTGCCATTAGAGCATCACAGTTAGGCTTTAAAGTTGCCGTGATTGAAAAAGAAAGCTTAGGTGGGGTTTGCTTGAATTGGGGTTGTATACCAACCAAGGCGTTACTGAAATCAGCACAGGTTTTTGATTACCTAAAACACGCCGCTGATTACGGATTGACTGTTTCATCGTTTGATAAAGATTTTCCTGCTGTAGTTCAACGCAGTAGAACTATTGCAAGTGACATGAGCAAAGGAGTACAATTCCTGATGAAAAAAAACAAAATTGACGTCATCAATGGTTTTGGAAAACTAAAGTCAGGCAAAAAAGTCGATGTTACGGACAAAGACAAGAAAGTTACTGAATATAGTGCAGACCATATAATCATTGCCACTGGAGCCCGCTCACGTGAATTACCTAACTTGCCGCAAGATGACGTAAAAGTAATTGGATACAGAAAAGCAATGACCTTACCTAAGCAACCAAAATCTATGATTGTCGTAGGTTCTGGAGCAATTGGGGTAGAATTCGCACATTTCTATAATGCAATGGGAACAGAAGTGACAATCGTTGAATTTATGCCAAACGTTGTTCCAGTTGAGGACGAAGACATCTCAAAACAAATGGAACGTTCTATGAAAAAAGCAGGTATTAAAATTATGACCAGCTCTTCTGTAGAAAAAATTGACACTAGTGGAGCAGGAGTAAAAGCGTTTGTTAAAACTTCCAAAGGAGAAGTGGTCTTGGAAGCGGACATTTTACTATCTGCTGTCGGTATCAAAACAAACATAGAAAACATAGGTCTAGAAGCAGTGGGTATTGCCACTGACAAAGATAAAATATTGGTAAACGAATACAATCAAACCAACATCCCAGGTTATTACGCGATTGGTGACGTGACTCCGGGGCAAGCTTTGGCTCACGTTGCTTCTGCAGAAGGAATCAACTGTGTAGAGAAAATTTCAGGATTGCATGTAGAGCCTATTGACTACGGAAACGTACCGGGTTGTACTTATGCCACTCCAGAAATCGCTTCAGTAGGTTTAACCGAAAAACAGGCCAAAGAAAAAGGATACGAATTGAAAATTGGTAAGTTCCCGTTCTCTGCTTCGGGTAAAGCAAAAGCATCAGGAACTCCTGACGGTTTTGTAAAAGTGATCTTTGACGCCAAATATGGCGAATGGTTGGGTTGCCACATGATAGGTGCCGGAGTGACGGATATGATTGCTGAGGCCATTGTAGCTCGTAAGCTGGAGACTACAGGACACGAAATTCTAAAATCGATACATCCCCACCCTACTATGAGTGAAGCAGTTATGGAAGCGGTAGCTGATGCCTATGGCGAAGTCATCCATTTGTAAATAAAGAACATGTCGTAGAGACACAATAATAAAGTCCGATTTGCGAAAGCAGATCGGACTTTATTATTTAAAAAAAGGGAGTCCTTAGAAAATATGACTTTATTTTAACAAAAAAACATTTATTAAATCGTAAATTTGAATATACTGCCATTTATTTATAAGTCAATATGTTAAAATACTAACCTTTTAAACTATTTGATTATGAAAACCCTAAAACAATTCAGTTTAGACCCGATATTGGTGATGATAATTTTTTCAATTACTCCAGAAGACAAACACAATTCAGATTTCAGTACTAATCCAAAAGACAAAAGTCCCTCGGACGAAAATGATATTGTTGCTATAATTGTGACTAATGGAGCTTGGGAAATAAGCTGTTATTGGAAAAGCGAGCGCAATGAAATGGTTAATTTTAATGGATTTAATTTTACATTTGAAGCTAATGACGTCCTAACTGTGACTGACGGAACAAACTCATATAAGGGTACCTGGTCTATCCTGGAATCCGACAGTATTATTCAAAACATATCTAATTTAAAATTCAATATAGCCTTTTCCTACCCTATCCGTTTTGTAGAAATAATAGATGGTTGGGAAACTATTGAAGAATCCCCCGACTATTTTGAATTAAGGGACCAAAGCATCATAAATGGAGTAAAAGACTTTTTGACCTTCAGCAGAAATTAGAGTTCGCACTCATCACAGCAGTTAAAAAGTAGGGATTAAAACAGCAAATATATTTTGGTTACTCATCAGAATTAAGACAAAAATTACGTTCTAGCTATCTTTATAATACTTCTAATAACGTCATCAAGTTGGTTGGAGCTTTCCAATATCATATCACAAATATTACTTGTATTGCTATCTAATACTGTTTTATCTAAAAGACTGGTAAGTCCAATTATATTGCTTAGCGGTGCACGAATAAGATGTGATTGTTGAAAAATAATTTTTGCCATGACATTACTGTTTCGTTCGATCTCTTCTTTTGCATTTTTTAAATCTAATTCTTCAGCGACATATTTTGTTATATTATATCCTATGCAGTATACCCCAACAGGGGTTCCTTCATCATCAAGCATGGCTTTATATTCCCACTGAGTATAGACATAACCGTCATTTCCATCATTTTTTCTAATTGTTGCCGGAAATAATTTAGCTGGATTCTCAAAACATTTGGTTGCAACTTCGATACAAGTATTTATATCATCAGGATGCATTGTGATATGATATGGTTGTCCGACAAAATTACTATTTAC
>JBLIHD010000281.1:0-3240 GCA_047636335.1 Flavobacterium sp. | reverse complement strand
CTATAAAAGCCTGCGGAACCTGATCAAAACCTTCGACCACCGTTTCCGCGTAAGTGAGTTTCCCTTCTTGTAACCATGTTGCCAATTGTTTTATGGCTTCCGGGAATTTAGTTGCATAATTACTTACAATAAACCCTTGCATTAAGGCGCTGTTTTTTATCAAAAATGGCTGAACACTGATGCTTTTTGGCAGGGATATTTCGTTATAAACCGAAATGGCCCCGCAAATTATCATTCGGGCAAATTTATTAATATTGAAAAGTACCGCATCCGAAATGACACCTCCCACATTATCAAAGTAAATATCAACTCCGTCGGGACATACAGCAGCAATAGCCTCTGCCATATTATTGGTTGTATTGTAATTGATTGCAGCATCAAAACCAAAATCTGATTTTAGCATTTCAACCTTTTCATCCGTTCCTGCGATACCCACAACTCGGCAACCCAAAATTTTACCAATTTGCCCCACTATACTTCCTACTGCACCCGCCGCGCCGGAAACAACAATGGTTTCACCTTTTTTAGGTTTTCCTATTTCAGTTAAACCAAGATAAGCAGTCAATCCTGTCAATCCCAAAATGCCTAAATAAGCAGATTGGGGAACGTTTGTCGTATCCACTTTGGTTAAACCCTGTCCGTCAGATTTTTGATATTCCTTCCACTCTAACATCCCGGAAACGTAATCCCCCTTGCTAAAGCCGTCGTGATTTGATTCTATAACTTCAGCAATAATCCCTGAGCTTATTGGTTTGTTCAATTCAAATGGCGGAATATATGATTTTGCATCGTGCATACGACCCCTCAAGTAAGGATCTACGGAGACATAGCTTGTTCTCAATAATACTTCGCCAGATTGTATTAGCGGTTTTTCTTCCGTTACCAGACTAAAATCGGATAACTCTGGTCTTCCAATAGGTCTTTTATCTAATAAAATAGCATGATTCATTTGCTTTGTTTTTTATGTTTATTTACGATTTTCCATTATTCAAAATATATTTTTTATCCATATTCCCTCTCATATCACAATCTTAATTTAGTGATAAAAAAAAAGCCTACTGAAAGGTAGGCAATTTTTCTTGTATTAGTCAATGTATGTGACCAAATCTTCTTTGCTTTTTCTGACTTTTGTCAAATTTACTAACCAGTCATTTTCTGAGTCTCTATAGCCCAAAGCGAGTATAACACAACTTCTGAGTCCCTTTTCTCTCAGACCTAAAATCTTATCACATGCATCCGGGTCAAAACCTTCTATAGGCGTACTGTCAACTTCTTCAAAAGCGGCAGCTGCAAGAGATTGTGAAAAAGCAACGTAAGCTTGTCTTGCGGCATGTTGAAAGTTTTCTTCTGAGTCTTTTTGCGGATAACTGCTCAACAACATTTGGCGGTAATTTTCCCAGCCTTCGTTCTTAAAACCACGAATATCATTGGTAAGGTCAAACATTTTGTTAATGCGTTCCGCTGTATACGTATCCCACGCTGCAAACACAAGCAAATGGGAACAATCTGTGATTACCGATTGTTTCCAACCAATTTCCTTGATTTTTGCTTTTATTTCCTGATTTGTCACAATCATTATCTCAAAAGGTTGTAAGCCACTTGAAGTAGGAGCCAATGATGCCGCTTCGATGATTGAGTCAATTTTATCCTGCGATACTTTTTCGCCGTTCATTGCTTTAGCGGCATAACGCCACTTTAATTTATCTAATAATTCCATTTTTATATTTTGTTTTATTGTTTACTATTTATTTCTATTCTCATAATACTTGTTTCTCTTCTTGCTTATTTACTCTTGACTCTCTTTTTACTTCTCACAAATACTGTCCCATGCAGCTCGAAAAGCTTGCTCCAATGTCCTTCCGTCTAATTCGCAAAGCCCTCTGTTTTGCATATTCATTAAAAAAGCCATAGGATATATGCTGTAAGCATAAAGTAAATAAGGCGAAATATCTTTTATAACCCCTTCATTTTTACCCTGCGCCCATAAATCAAAAAGAGGAGTCAAATGTACCAGCCCTTCTTGTCTGGTTTTTTCATCGATTACTGGCGTATTATCGCACTGAGACAAAAAAGAAGCTTCCTCCTTATACTCCAATTTAAAAGCTGACATATTGAACCAAATGAGTTTAAAACTGATTTTAACAGCCACATTCTGCTCGTGTCCTCTAAAGGCTGCTGCCGCAAAACAAGCCTTAACATCAAGATACAATTGGTTCACCAAATCCTGTTTGCTTTCAAAATACAGATAAATGGTAGCCGGAGAAACATTTGCCACTTTGGCCACTTTAGCCATAGAAGCGCCCTGAATACCACCGTTGTTCACCAAACTGAGCGTGGCGTTTAATAGCGCTGTACGTTTATCAATACTTTTTTGAAGTTGCCCCATACCTACTACTTGTTTAAGATGGATTTTTTTTATTAATTAAGACCACAAATTTACATTAAAAAAGAATGAACGTTCATTAATTATAAAACAATTGGGCATTGTTTAATACAATTTATGGACTTCCCGCAAACTGCAATCAAAAACAAACCAGACATTATTGCCCAACCCTTCCTCAACTTTACCGCTCAGTGTACTCTCCCCGCTTCGCAATTTATGCCAGCAGCCGGCTTATACAATGGGTTTTCAATCGCAATCGCTTTGTTGGAACAGTAGGTCCGAAACTTTCGACTGAACCATATACCTATCTATGTCCGGCACTAAATCGAGTGTCTTTTTAAAAAATTATTTCAATAAAGAGAGAGAGGGAGAGGAACTCCTTGTTAAATTTTCGTTAAAATAAAAATTAAACATGCGTTTAAATTAAACGCTTGTTTAATTTCGTTGGATAAATAAAATCATGTCACCGACCACTCCTTTTAACGAAAAGCAAATCAAAATACTTCAAGTAGCGGAAACCCTGTTTGCCGAAAAGGGTTTTGATGGCACTTCGATTCGAAACATTGCCAAAGAAGCGAAAATCAATATCGCAATGGTCTCCTATTATTTCGGATCCAAGGAACGATTACTAGAATCTCTAATCCTATTCAGGACTAAAGACCTAAAATTAAAAATAGAAAACTTATCCGTTGAAAATCTTGAACCTATCGAGAAAATAAACAAACTGATTGAAATTTATATCAATCGGATAAATTGTAATAAGGGAATATACAGAATATTGCATTTTGAGTTTTCCAATGAAAAAAGAGACATTGATCTTCAAGCTCTGAATGACCTGAGAACCGGAAATCTAAAAT
>JBLIHD010000280.1:0-3241 GCA_047636335.1 Flavobacterium sp. | reverse complement strand
CTGCTGCCAATAGCACTGACAGAACGGTCTTGTTTGACTTTATTACATCGGACAGCTTCATCGCCATTCAAAAAGATCTATATGACCAGAAAACGCTTGAAATTCTCAATATAGATGTAATTGAAGGTGAGTTATTCGTTACCGAAAGAAAACTAGAACTTAAAGCGAACTCTTTAGAACAATCAATCCTAACCTCCATTAAAGGAGCCTCAGCCATTGAACCTGAAGAAAACTCAAAAGAAACGGAGGAGAAGTTGGCTATAGGCCAACCTTTGGATTTCTCGAAAAACGAAAAACATTCTTTCCAGGAATGGCTTCAGCTGTCAAGAACCCAACCTATAGACAGGACGAATGACACAATAAAGAACACAAAAGCGGTTCAACAGGAAAAGAATAAGAAGAAAAAATCGGCCTTAATCGATAAATTTATTGAAGCCAGCCCCAAGATATCTCCAGTCAAGCATGGAGTAACTTCTACTGCCCGCATTGACATTAACAAAGACGATGATTCGTATTTAATGACCGAAACATTGGCTCGAGTCTATTTGGAACAAAAAAAATATCAAAAAGCAATTCAAGCTTATGATATATTAATTTTGAAATATCCAGAAAAAAGTAGTTTCTTTGCTGACCGTATCGCAGATATTAAGATTTTACAACAAAATAATAATTAAACAATGAACACATTTTCAATTTTTTTAGTTTTAATAACAATAGTTTGTTTTCTACTAGTTGTAGTAATAATGGTTCAAAACCCTAAAGGTGGCGGACTTTCTTCTACTTTAGGTGGATCAACTCAAATGGGTGGTGTACAAAAAACAACTGATTTTTTAGACAAGAGTACTTGGACATTGGCTACAATCTTAATCGCACTTATTTTGCTGTCAAGCTTAAGCTTCACAGGAACATTGAGCGACACGGATTCCAAAATCATTGACAACACACAAAATGCAGCACCTGTAGCTCCAGTTGCACCGGTACAAAACGCACCAGCTGCAGAATAATTCATAACGCAAAATATATAAAAAATGCCAGCCTGTCAAAGCTGGCATTTTTTATAAGAAATTATGTCATATTTTGGAGAGTGGCACAATTTCTGAACTCTAAGAATCATAAATAAAATTAAAAAAAATAAATCATGGCTTTAAACATTAAACCACTTTCTGACCGCGTTCTTATAGAACCAGTTGCTGCTGAAACAAAAACTGCGTCAGGGATTTTTATTCCAGATACAGCTAAAGAAAAACCACAAAAAGGAACTGTAGTTGCAGTTGGACAAGGCACAAAAGAACATAGTATGACCGTTAAAATTGGTGATAGCGTCCTTTATGGCAAATATGCCGGTACCGAATTGAAACTGGAAGGAAAAGACTATTTGATTATGCGTGAAGACGATATTCTGGCAATAGTCTAGTTTCCAAAAGGAAATTAAGAAAAAGAACATTCTACGAACTTGAAAAATTAAACTTTCAAACATTAAACAATAAACAAATGGCAAAAGATATAAAATTTGATATAGAAGCACGTGACGGACTGAAACGTGGAGTTGACGCATTAGCAAACGCCGTAAAAGTAACTCTGGGACCAAAAGGTCGTAATGTAATCGTCGGGAAATCATTTGGTGCACCTACGGTAACAAAAGATGGTGTTACTGTTGCAAAAGAAATCGAACTAAAAGACCCATTGGAAAATATGGGAGCCCAGATGGTAAAAGAAGTTGCTTCTAAAACCAATGATTTGGCAGGAGACGGAACAACAACTGCAACCGTTTTGGCACAAGCTATCGTAAAAGAAGGTTTGAAAAACGTTGCGGCCGGAGCGAATCCTATGGATTTAAAACGCGGTATTGACAAAGCTGTTGAAGCGATTGTTGCTGATCTAGCGAAACAATCAAAAGTGGTAGGTACTGATTCGGATAAAATCAAACAAATCGCGTCTATTTCTGCTAATAATGACGAAGTGATTGGTGAGTTAATCGCTACAGCATTCGCAAAAGTAGGAAAAGAAGGCGTAATCACCGTTGAAGAAGCAAAAGGTACAGACACTTACGTGGATGTAGTGGAAGGAATGCAATTTGACAGAGGATATCTTTCTCCATATTTCGTTACCAATTCTGAAAAGATGGAAGTGGAATTAGAGGATCCATACATATTACTATATGACAAAAAAGTTTCCTCTTTAAAAGAGTTACTACCAGTTCTTGAGCCAGTAGCACAATCGGGAAAACCATTATTGATTATTGCTGAAGATGTAGATGGTGAAGCATTATCAACATTGGTAGTAAACAAACTTCGTGGAGCTTTGAAAATCGCTGCCGTAAAAGCACCTGGTTTTGGAGACAGAAGAAAAGCAATGCTTGAAGATATTGCCATTTTAACTGGAGGAACTGTTATCTCTGAAGAAAGAGGATACACCCTTGAGAATACAACTATCGAAATGTTAGGTACTGCAAAAAAAGTAACTATCAATAAAGACAACACAACTGTTGTGAGCGGTGCTGGTCAAGCTGAGATGATAAAAAACCGTGTAAACCAAATCAAAGGTCAAATGGAAGCCACAACTTCTGACTATGACAAGGAGAAATTGCAAGAACGTTTGGCAAAATTAGCTGGTGGTGTTGCTGTCCTTTATGTTGGTGCTGCATCTGAAGTGGAAATGAAAGAGAAGAAAGACAGAGTTGACGATGCGCTACACGCTACTCGTGCTGCTGTAGAGGAAGGAATTGTTGCTGGTGGTGGAGTTGCTTTACTAAGAGCTAAAAAAGTTTTAAGCGCTATAAAAGCTGACAATGCAGACGAAGCAACTGGAATTCAAATTATATCTCGAGCAGTGGAATCACCGTTAAGAACAATTGTTGAAAACGCAGGTCTTGAAGGCTCTGTTGTTGTTGCAAAAGTAGCTGAAGGAAAAGGTGACTATGGTTACAATGCCAAAACGGACGAATATGTCGATATGCTAAAAGCCGGTATTATTGACCCTAAAAAAGTGACTCGTGTAGCATTAGAAAATGCGGCATCTGTTGCAGGGATGATACTAACAACCGAATGTGCTTTGATTGACATCAAAGAAGAAAATGCAGGCGGAGGTCAAATGGGTGGCGGTATGCCAGGAATGATGTAATTCTAAACCATTTATCAAATAAAAAATCCGTTCACCAAAAGTGAACGGATTTTTTATTTAATATAATACAATTGCGAATAAAAAATCAGTTTTAAAACTGATTGCTTTATACTTAATCTTC
>JBLIHD010000279.1:0-3245 GCA_047636335.1 Flavobacterium sp. | reverse complement strand
GGGGGGTTTAATACCTGGCTAGTTTCAAGGGCCTTTGCGAGAGACTACCACTCCCAGAGTTATATGGAGATTAAAAACAGACTTTGGATCAACGAATGGAATAATCGCGTTTTGCAAACTTTTCGCTACGATCCTAACCTCTATGGAATGACCATCGATTATAGCCCAAATATTGACTATGGATATGAAGTCAATTATTTAATATATAATTATTTGGTTTATTTTCAAAATACCTTCAAACAAAAACTTTTTGGTTATGTTCCTGCAAGATAATGTCACTACATTTGCAATCATTACAATTAAAGATGAAGGCATTAAAAAAGCATTGGGGTATTGAATCCAATTTCCAACTGGCAATTATATTTATCGTTTTTGCAATTACGGGATCCACATCAGCGTGGCTATCAAAACCGGTATGTTTTTGGTTGGGGATTATGAAAGAAGACTTCGGCTTTTGGCACACGCCCGCCCGATTGCTTATAATTTTCCCACTATACCAAGTTTTATTGGTATTGATCGGATTCCTATTTGGTCAATTCAAATTCTTCTGGGCCTTCGAAAAGAAAATGCTGAAACGTCTGGGATTGGGTTTTCTGTTCAAGGAATGAGTACAACTTAACTATCGTTTTTCTTTATAAGGTAGTTGTAAATCCAAGTTAACGTGAAGGATGGTATAACGTCCGTAAACGGAATAATTTCTTCCAGAAACGTAATGACTCCCCCCACTTTCCCCACAGTCCCTTTGTACATCCTTGTCATTAAATATGCAGCTATTGGAGCCCAAACAACATCGGAGAATTCGCCAACCATGGGCACCGTAAAGGACAGCATTCCGATTGCGTCAAATAATATCCCAAGAAATAAATTTCTTTTCTTTACATTTCTGTTGACTGTTTTAATCTCTTCTGCCATCATTTTCTACATATCATTAGCCATTTGTTGAGCTACTCTAGTTCTATTTACTTTTGAGTTTGTCAGCATAAAGCTTTTTCAGTTTTTCTATCTTGGGTGTGATTATGTAGGAACAATAACCCTGCGATTTATTGTCATTGTAATAATTTTTGTGATAATCCTCCGCTTGATAAAACTTAGATACCGCCGCAATTTTGGTGACAATTGGCTTACCAAAAGTATTTTCCTTTGTCATTAAGGCAATATAGTCCTCTGAAATTTTCTGCTGCGCATCATTGTGATAAAAAATCTCGCTTCTGTATTGAGTACCCACATCATTCCCTTGACGATTTAGTGTAGTGGGGTCGTGAGTTGCAAAAAACACTTCCAACAGTTCACCAAAGGACATCTCCTCAGGGTCAAAAGTAATTTGGATCGCCTCCGCATGCCCCGTTTCTCCTCCACAAATTTCCTTGTAAGTTGGGTTAACTATTTTTCCGCCAATATATCCCGGTTCAACACTTTTAACGCCTTTTAACTCCAAAAACACCGCTTCTGTGCACCAAAAGCATCCGCCGGCCAATGTTGCAACTTCCGTTCCTTCATGTATTTCCATTTTTTGTTTTCTTTTAGTTACTTAAAATTATTCAGTTCCAAATTTAAGGTTTTAAATACGCCAAGACGATTCTTATTAACTAAAATTTATTGTTTACCCATTATATAATCCTAAAAATCTTTGTTTCTTTGTACAAAATGCCTCAAATGATACATGCAAAAAATTTACATAAATATTACGATCAACTCCATGTTTTAAAAGGAGTTGATTTGCATATTCAAAAAGGTGAAATCGTTTCAATCGTAGGAGCTTCTGGCGCAGGTAAAACCACGCTTCTGCAAATTCTTGGGACTTTAGACAAACCCTCTTCTGAAAATGAAATTATGCTGCGCATCAACGATGAAGACATATTGACGATGAACGACAAAAACTTATCCAAATTCAGAAATTTGAACTTGGGTTTTATCTTCCAGTTTCACCAACTTTTACCTGAATTTACAGCATTAGAAAATGTTTGCATACCTGCTTTTATTGCCAACAAATCAAAACAGGAAACGGAAAAAGAGGCGAAAAAATTACTTACCTATCTTGGCCTTTCTCATAGAATGAACCACAAACCCAATGAACTTTCTGGAGGTGAACAACAACGAGTTGCTGTTGCAAGAGCACTAATAAACAAACCAGCAATCATTTTTGCCGATGAGCCTTCAGGAAACCTTGACACAGCATCTGCCGAAAATTTACATCAATTATTTTTTAAACTGCGTGACGAATTGGGTCAAACATTTGTAATCGTTACCCATAATGAAGAGTTAGCCAATATGGCCGATAGAAAATTGGTGATGATAGACGGTTTGATTAGCAACTAAAACTGTTTGCCGTTTATTTGAAACCAGAACCGTTTTAGACATTTAAGCTTTAAATAAAAAATGAACCAATCTGAGCTCAAATCCTTCCTTGACGAAAAAGTCATTCAATACAACACCCTTGATTTCATAGAGAGCGACCCCGTTCAAATTCCGCATTTGTTTTCCCAAAAGGAAGATGTAGAAATAGCGGGCTTTCTGAGTGCAACAATAGCATGGGGAAACCGTACAATGATTATCAGAAACTCACATAAAATGATGGATTTAATGGGAAACGCACCTTATGATTTTGTCATGTCGCATAAAGAAGATGACCTAGAAAGACTAGAAACTTTTGTGCATCGCACTTTTAATGCGCAGGATTTTGGAACTTTTATAACGAGCCTGAAAAACATCTATGAAAACCATGGTGGATTAGAAGCCGCTTTCTCAAAGAAGCAAGAATCCGACACAATGCAAAAAAGTATTTCCGCATTCAAAAAAACATTCTTCGAAATCCCTCATCAATACCGCACCCAAAAACACGTTTCGGACCCCATGAACAATTCGGCAGCAAAACGTATTAATATGTTTCTGAGATGGATGGTACGCCAAGACAATAAAGGGGTCGATTTAGGAATTTGGAAAAGCATATCTCCCGCTTCGCTTTCCTGCCCACTGGATGTTCATTCTGGAAATGTGGCACGAAAACTGGGCTTACTGACCCGTAAACAAAATGACGGAAAAGCAGTAGGCGAATTGGATTTAAAACTTCGTAAACTAGATGCAAATGACCCCGTAAAATATGATTTTGCCTTATTTGGTTTAGGGGTATTTGAAGGTTTTTAGTTTTTTAAAAAAAATAATGAAAACCTTTAAAACACAATCTAAAAATAACGGTTATCGACAATTTTAAATTAGAGTACTAGCAAAAAAAACTGTAATCTTTATCT
>JBLIHD010000278.1:0-3252 GCA_047636335.1 Flavobacterium sp. | reverse complement strand
GTTATTTTCTCCGGCTCACACAAAGCCAGCGGATGGATCTTTATGCTATTTGAAATGGCAAATTCCATTCGCATTAAACCAACGCCTTTGTTGGGGTAATAACTCAATTCGAAGGCTCTGTCTGGGTCGGCAAGGATAAACATAGGGTTCGTTTCGGGCATAGGCAGCTGGCTGAAATCCTGTTCAGTGATTTCCCAGTTCAGTTTGCCGTCATAGACATTTCCCTCTTTGCCTTCGGCACAGGAAACCGTGATTTGTTGTCCGTTTTTAATAGTTGTCGTGGCATCTCCACATCCTACCACGGCGACAGTTCCCAGTTCTCGGGCCACAATGGCCGCATGACTGGTTCGTCCGCCTTTGTTGGTGATTATAGCGCCTGCTTTTTTTAATATGGGATCCCAATCTGGATTCGTTAAGTCCGTGACGAGAATTTCGCCTTGCAGCAGTTGGTTCCCTTCTTGGGGATTCTGAAGTATTCTTGCTTTTCCGGATGCAATTTTGTCACCCAATGCGATTCCTTGGGTAATAAGCTGCCCTTTTTCCTTGAGTTTGTATATTTCCCGGACTTGTTTTTTGTCTTTTCCATAAACCGTTTCCGGTCGCGCTTGGACAATATACAGCCGGTTGTTCAGTCCGTCTTTTGCCCATTCAATATCCATAGGTTTATTATAGTACTTTTCTATTGCATAGCACCATTGCGAAAGTTGGACTACCTCGCTGTCCTTCAGGGAAAATTGGTTTTGTCTTTCTATGGACGTTTCATTATTTGTGGTAGTTTTTTCAGCGGAATTATCTTTTGATTGTTGTGCATAAATCATTGTGAACTCTTTTCTTCCACAATGTCTTTTCAGGATGGGGTTGAAGTTTTTATTTTTCAAAGTGGGCTTGAATACCATCCACTCATCAGGGGTTACGGCTCCTTTCACAATGTTTTCGCCCAGACCCCAACTGCTGTTGATGATGATTGTGTTTTGAAATCCGGTATCCGGATCGATGGTGAAGGCAACACCGGCAGCCGCTTTGTCGCTTCGCACCATTTGCTGGACACCAACAGAAATGGCAATATCAGTTTTTGCAAACCCCATGTCATGGCGGTACTTTATAGCACGGTCCGTAAACAGGGAGGCATAACAGCGATGGATGGCATCCTCCAGCTGTTTTTCGCCACTTATGTTCAAATAGGATTCCATCCGTCCGGCAAAACTGGCTGTTGGCAAATCTTCGGCCGTAGCGCTACTGCGAACTGCCACGCCTAGATCTTCAATACCGCTTTGTTTGCAAAGTGATTGGTAGGCTCTATGAATTTCCTTTTTAATTCCTGTTGACAATGTGGCCGATAAAATGTGTTCTCGGGTTTTTTCTCCTATCTCCGTCAGATTTGAATAATTTTTTGAATCAAGTGAAAGCATTAATTCGGTCAAAACCGCTTCGATATTATTTTCTTTTCGAAATAGTCGATACACATCGGCAGTCAAGGCAAAACCGTTCGGAACAGGAATGCCAAGCGGACTCAATTGGTTATACATTTCACCTAATGAGGCATTTTTGCCGCCCACTTTTTCAATATCAGTTATATTTATTTTATCGAAAAACAGAATGTATCTTGATTTTTTCATGACTTATTTTAATTTACGCATTAATGAGAAGAAACGATGAATTATAGTAAAGTGATTCAAAAGGGCAAAACAATCACTTTTTTGATGTCGCGCGGACAATAGATGTTTGAAAAATAGGGTAGTAGGAGTTCCCGCTTGATGTATGTTTAATAGTAAATTTATTTTTTTTGGTGAAGCAAAAAGAAATGTTTATTTCAGTTTTTTTAACTTGTAGGTAACTCTTGATTAAGGTTTTATTTTAACCGTATAAAGCACATTTCGGACATAGTGATTCATTTACATTTCGATAACAATAATATCTGTGCTCGCGCCTAGATCGTGTAGGTCTTTTGTAATACTTTTTACGAACTCGCTTGGCCCGCATACATAAAAATTCTGTCCAAAGTCTGAAATATGGTCAATCAGGTACGCACGGTCTATTCTTCGTCCCCTAAACCCCATAACATTCTCACGGGTGAACAGTTTAATGAAATTGTCTTTAAGCATCTCTTGCAATTCGTCCTCCATAATCACATCATCCGAGGTTTTGTTGCTGTAAATAAGGCTGTTGCCTTCAATTTGGTTTTTATCGTATAGGTCGCGAAAGATTGAAATGAAAGGGGTTATGCCCGCACCTCCGGCAATAAAAACGCCAGGACCTTTGTATTGAATTGCCCCAAAAACGTCATGAAGAATTAATTCTCCACCCGCATTGGTTCTACCCAGCACATCGGTGAGGCCTTCATGATCGCGGTAAATCTTGATCATAAACTCAAGGTAATCCTGCTCTCTGAGCGAGGTAAAGGTAAAAGGACGTAATTCATTTTTCCATAATGGCAGGTTTATGGATACTTCCGTTGCCTGACCTGGTATAAAATCAAACCCGGTAGGCTTTTCAACTGTAAAGCATTTTACATCATGGGTGATATAGACCGCTTTTATCACTTTAACAATATAACTGTTCATAAGGATTGGTTTAAAATGTTTGTATTTATATTTTTATAACCTTGGTTGGGTTCAAGGTCAATTTAGTTTAAAAGGATACTAAATTTAATGAAATAAAACGGAAAATCAATAATTTTTAAGTCTTAAGTTGTTGAATTAAAGTAATTTGTAACAATTTATTTTTATTTTAATGAAGCTGTGTTTGGCTATTGTGGAACAAAATGAATATAGAAATTTCGAATCATAGTGTATGTCAATTTTGTTTCCTCTATAATAATTTTATTTTTGTAGCTAAACCAAAATTTGAAAGCAAACATGCATACATAAGAGGAAGCTTATATTAATGAATACTCAGTATTTATAGTGAATTTACAGGTTTTCAGTTCAGGTTTAAAGGGCCAAACCCCATTACATGAAAACTACCAAGATCTCCATTAAATGAATTAGACAGTCTTAAGCTTGAAAGTTATGTAATTATGGGGTTTTTGCCTGAAAAACAATATATCATGTTTACAGAGTTAGAGTTTTATAATTGCGGTACTCCAATAGTTTTCGCAAGTTTAATGGATCAAGAACGACAGTGTTTTAAATCGTTAATACGTCTTGTCGCTTTTGTATAGAACTGAGTGATATTTCTTTTTGCCCGAATGCTGTTATGGGAAATGAAGTTGATTACGGATTGGAAAATAAAATTAAAATCGATCCTTTAGTG
>JBLIHD010000277.1:0-3253 GCA_047636335.1 Flavobacterium sp. | reverse complement strand
TAACTCTGAGGACTAAGCGGTTTGGGAAATGAATTCATTCAGTTTTAAGGCATAAAATAGCATAAGGAACCGAACAGCTTCTAATCGAATAATAGTTTCGCTTGTTTCTGATTTTTATGTAATTTTACTTTTTTATAAGAATCGATAAATGGCATTGTTAAGAAGAGTAAATCAAAAGGCAAAAGCGGACGAAAATACCGGTTTCGGGACAAATGCGAATAGTTACGGCGGGCGCTTCATCAATAAAAACGGGACTGCCAACATAGAAAAACGGGGAATGCATGTGTTGCGTCGGATCAGTTGGTATCACACGATGATCGATATGCCAATATGGAGATTCATGTTGATTATTTTGTCTTTTTATGTGGGAATCAATTTTGTGTTTGCTAGTATTTATTATGGAATAGGTGTAGAGCATCTTGATGGGATTGCGGGTTCTGACAGTGAATGGGTCAAATTCGGACAGGCCTACTTTTTTAGTGCCCAAACGTTTACTACGGTCGGTTACGGGCATATCAGCCCCACAGGTTTTTTGACTAGTGCGCTCTCTGCGGCAGAGGCTTTGATCGGGTTGTTGAGTTTCGCAATCGCAACGGGTTTGTTCTTCGGTAGGTTCAGCAGGCCTACTGCCTTTTTGAAATTTTCGCATAATGCAGTCATTGCACCTTATGGAGAAATCAGTGGTCTTATGATTCGATTGACACCATTTAAAAACACCAATTTTACTGATGCCGAAGCTAAAATTACTCTTGGAATGAGTGTTGAAGAAAACGGCAAATTGGTAAATAAATTTTATGCGTTAGATTTAGAATTAGAAAAAATTAACGCACTTTCCCTAAGTTGGACCCTAGTTCATCCCATTACCGAAGACAGCCCTTTATTTCAATTCACTAAAGATGATTTTGCCAATAACAACGGGGAGATTGTTGTTTTTGTCAAAACCTTTGATGACATGTTCAGTAACACCGTCGCCATCCGTACTTCCTACACTTTTGATGAGGTTATTTATGGGGCTAAGTTTGAGCCTATGTATACCAGGAGCGTCGACAATTCCAAAACTGTTTTAAATTTGGATAAATTGAATTCATACGATAAGGTCACTTTGGGATAGTGGCATATTATCGGGCTTTAAGTGTCGTGGCATAATGGAATTCTGAATACATTATTTATATTGGAAATTTACTTATTTTCATTTGCTACGCTCGATGTGGTTTGATTGTTAATATGATTAATGACAATCAAATTCAATTATATGAGATTTATAGATTAATTTATTTACATTTGTTTAATAAATATTTACAAACAATGAACAATGTGAAAAGTGTTTTTAGCATAAAGGATCTTGAGAACCTTTCAGGCATAAAGGCACATACGATACGGATTTGGGAGAAAAGATACAATGTCCTGCAACCGATGCGTACAGACACCAATATTAGATTGTATGATTTAGCCAGTTTGCAGAAACTGTTAAACATCACTTTATTACACGAGTATGGATACAAAATTTCCAAAATAGCATCTTTTTCTGAAGATAAAATACCTTCACTCGTCAGGGAAATAATATCTTCAAAAAACGCCAAAAGTCATGCTATTAGTGATTTTAAAATGGCAATGATGAATTATGACCAGGAATTGTTTACCAACACTTACAATTGGTTAATTGCAGAAAAGTCTTTCAAGGAGGTCTTTCACCAAGTCTTTATTCCTTTATTGGAAGAGATGGGTGTGTTGTGGCAAACTGATACCATCACACCTGCACACGAGCATTTCATCAGTTATTTAATTAAACAAAAGTTACTGACGAATACGGAAAAGCTTCAGGGTTTTAAACGAACTAAAGTGGACACCGTTTTTGTACTTTCGCTTCCCATGAACGAAATACATGAATTAGGGTTAATGTATTTGAATTACGAGATTTTATTGCATGGCTACAAGACGATTTACCTTGGCGAAAGTATGCCTATTGATAACTTGAAAGATTTAAAAAAACATTTCCATTCCATAATATATGTTTCATATCTTACGGTACAGCCGGAAAGAGATGTCGTTAACGAGTACGTACAAAATATGGCAGTGGAGCTGCTTGATGAAAACACAGAGTTATGGTATATAGGCAGATTGACTGAGTTTATTGAAAAAAACGATATTTCAGAGAAGATAACTGTTTTTGATTCGATTGCTGAATTAGTGGAAAAACTATAGTGTTTGTTTAAACAATTTTTATATTTGCTTTACAAATGAAAAAGAAAATTACAATTATAGGTTCCGGGTTTTCAGCATTATCCGCTTCATGCTATTTAGCTAAAAGCGGCCATGATGTAACCGTTTTTGAGAAGAACGCATCGATAGGCGGAAGGGCACGACAAATGAAAAAAGAGGGTTTTACGTTTGATATGGGACCCAGTTGGTACTGGATGCCTGATGTTTTCGATCGTTTTTTTGCTGATTTCGGCAAGAAAACATCCGATTATTATGAGCTCATCAAACTGTCTCCTGCTTACAGGGTTTATTTTGGCGAAAATGAATTTATATCTATTGCAGATAATTTGGCAGAAATCGAAGCCACTTTCGAATCTATTGAAAAAGGAAGCGGTAAGGTTCTGAATAAATTTATAACGGAGGCCAAAAGCAATTATGATATTGCCATTAAGGATCTGGTTTACCGTCCTGGAGTTTCTCCATTGGAGCTTGTAACTGTGGAAACTACTAAAAAAGTAGGGGAGTTTTTCAGCAATATAAGTCGGGATGTTCGCAAAAAATTTAAAAACGAAAGGTTGATCCAAATTCTGGAATTTCCCGTTTTGTTTTTGGGGGCAAAACCATCAGATACACCTTCATTCTATAGTTTTATGAATTATGCCGATTTTGGTTTAGGAACTTGGCATCCGAAAACCGGAATGTTTGATGTAGTTCGTGCAATGGAAAGTCTGGCGAGAGAATTGGGTGTCGTTTTTCACACGAATTCAAACATTGAGAAGATAGTCGTTGAAAATAAATCAGCAAAAGCTGTAGTTGTCAATGGGGAAACCATTTTTTCTGATATAATTTTGAGTGGAGCCGACTACCATCATACAGAAACGTTATTAGACGTCCAACATCGGGTGTATTCAGAAGAATATTGGGATAGTCGCGTATTTGCTCCGTCGTCATTACTTTTTTATGTGGGTTTTGACAAAAAAATAGAAAACATCTCGCATCATGCTTTGTTTTTTGATGTTGATTTCTATCAGCATGCAAAGGATATCTATGATTC
>JBLIHD010000276.1:0-3254 GCA_047636335.1 Flavobacterium sp. | reverse complement strand
GAAAATCCTGCATTATATTCAACGGAATGATTGGTTTAATTTTGTAATATGTAAAAGGATTACAAATTTAAAAATTTCAATTATGAAAAAGATTTTAAAATTTAGTTTAGTAGTGGCAGCTTTATTAACTGTCATGAATGTAAGTGCATTAGGAAATGATTTCTCTCTAAATGTAAAAAAAGGACAAGGAAAGAAAGTGACTTTTGTTCTTAATGAGGTAAGTAAAGTAGAATTATCAATTTTTGATTTAGATAATAAATTGATTCATTCAGAAAATGTAAATTCTAAAGGAAGTGTGAATAGAACTTATGATTTGAATGCTTTACCTGAAGGAACTTATTTTCTTATAGCAGAGTCTGACACAAAAATTGCAAAATATGAAATTTCTGTGGTAGGGCAAACAGCTATTCTTAGCTCAAATGCAGTTAAAGAGACATACAAACCAATGTTAGTGAACAAAAATGGATTAGTTTCTTTAAGTCTTTTTAATGTATATCAAAGCACAGTGAGTATTAAAATTTACAATGCTGCTGCTGAAGAAGTGTACACTAGTCCCATTTTAAAAGGCCAATATATTTCTAAATTTTTCGATATTAAGAAGTTGCCTAATGAAGAATATACTTTTGTTATGAGGTATGCTGATAAGGTTTTTGTGGAAACGGTTGCTGCTAAGTAATTAATGAAGTAATAAAATGTAGTAAAAAAACAGCTCTATTTTTAGAGCTGTTTCTTTTTATAATATATTCCCAACAATTTTGTCCATTACCCAGCTGGTATGAGTTGCAGTCTTTCCATCAGATGGATGTATACTTTTAGAGGTTAAGCTTTGGTGCATCTGTTGCACATGGTATAATTGAATGTTTTCTGGGTGTTCTATAATAAGTTTAGTTTCGCCTTCATCGTTTGTTAGCAATATCGGTACATTTTCGAATACAGAAAAAGTTATTTTACCTTTACTACCGTATATTTCAACGAGATCTTCTCTCATATAGGAACCAAAGTTCCAACTCCCAGAACCGGTAATTCCTGATTCATGAAGCCAACTTGCCGATACAGCATCTTGGGCAGAATATAACCCTTGTTGGTTCAGACTTACTCCTGAAGCTTCTTTTATATTTCCTAAAAGGAATGCAAATAAGTCTAATCCGTGGCTAGCTAGATCATCAAAATACCCTGCTGTCGCAATGTGGGCGTCAGTTCTCCAATTATAAATGTCTGACAGATCTTGGTTTGTTGTGGGTTTGCTTAAGTGCCACCTTATATGTCTGACTTCACCGATACTCTTAGAGTTAATCCACGTTTTTACTTGAAGAAAACGGGGTAAGGAACGTCTGTAGTAAGAGACGAATAGAGGAATTTTTTTTTCGTCAAAGGATTCGTAGATGGCTAAGCTGTCTTGGTAAGTTGGTGACAACGGCTTTTCGATACAGCAGATTTTACCCGCTAATGCTACCTTTAGGCCATAGTATTTATGCGTGTCTGGAGGTGTGGCAATGTAAATGGCGTCGACGTCTGGATCATTGATTAAGTCATCGGCATCAGTATAATATTTACTTATTCCATGTCTTTTTGCGTAATCAGCAGCTTTAGCGGCATCTCTTCTCATAACAGCTTCAATTTTGAAGCCTTCTGTTTTTTGGAATGCCGGACCACTTTTTATTTCGGTAACATCGCCGCATCCTAATATTCCCCATCGAATGATTGTACTGTTCATGATCATGTTTTAAAATTGTATCAAGTTAGGTCTGGTTTTAGCTAAAAGTATCCTTGTATACCGGAACTAATGTAATCATTGGTATTCAAGAGCTTTTGTTTTTTTGTCGAGTTCAAGACATCTCACAGTTTTTGTAAGGTTTTCATAAAAGTTTTACTTGTAGGACACTTTATTTGATAAGTTGACTCTCTTTTTCAAATGTAGCAAACGATACGCATTATTTGAGTTCGTTCAACTGCTTTTTTAAATTGAAAATCTAATTTACACTGTTTTGTGTTATCCGATCTATCATTTCCTGAGCCACTAATATCGTTATGGTGTAACGTTGCATAGTACTTTAGCATTTGGTCATTTTTTGAGGCAAGTGATACGCCTTTCAGGTAAAAAATCTGTCATTCGATCTTAAGGGAATCTGTACGCATGAATTCTTCATAGCTGGGCAGCTGATTTTTCCGGGAGTTGTAGAAATTATTTATGTGCCTAATATTTAGGCATAAGTGATGAAAATGAAGCGTTTGGAACAATTAATACAGTCCAAAAATTAATACTGGAGAACCAAGGTAAAAAGTTTTGGCACGCTACTTGAATATATCAAATCAAATAAGTAAAAGCGTAAGCCGAAAAGCTCAAGAGTAGGCAAAATTCAAAATGTATTTATTATGAAAAAAATTACCCTTTTAGTAGCTAGTATCTTCATGTTTGGAGGAGGGATAGTGGATGCGACAGCAGGCAACAAGTTTGCTCACGAAAGAAGAGTGGCTGCAGACTTTAGAGATGCGGAGCCGATTGTGTTTACCGAAAGAGGAGTGGAATTCTTCGTTTTCGCCGACGGACAATTTGATTTTAATACTCGACCATCTGGCAACAATATGTATTACAAACCAAGTGGAAGGAGAAATGTAAACGGCACTTATGGAGCGCCAATGAATAAGAGAAACCAAAATTTCGGAGTTAAGGTGGAGCATGACGATTTTGGAAGAGTGAGACGCGTGGGGAATGTGTTTCTCAATTATGATGCGAGTGGTAGAATCAAACGCGTAGGTTCTGTATATATGACTTACAACCGTTTCGCATTGGAACAGATTGGAGGGTTGCAGATTGTTTACAACCGTCGTGGTCAGATTGTTGATTATGTTGGGTCGGTAAATGGATTTCAAGGGCGCGAACCTATTCAAATCAACCGTTATGAGAATGATTACGAGTATGGAAACACACGAGGCAGCAATAGTGCTCCAACTCGTTACGAAGAAAATTCAGACGATGAGGATCAGTACTATTTCAAGAAAAGCGACACCAAAGTTAAAGTTGATGATGCTAAAGTCGCAGGAAGTTTAGGTGTCAGAATAAATAGAAAATAGTTAGTTACTAATACTTGGTTAAAAAAAATCCCGCTAATATTTTTGTTAGCGGGATTTTTGTTTTATGAACTATTTTATTCGCAACCATCTATACCGCAACTGTCACCATCCGTTGTGTTCAACAGTGTTGGTTTTGAGATAAATTTGCCTTCTTCCCATACTTTTTCTAAGGTTTTCACGAA
>JBLIHD010000275.1:0-3259 GCA_047636335.1 Flavobacterium sp. | reverse complement strand
CTGTAATGATATATAGTTGCTCGCAGCTATCGGTCTGATCAAAGCCGGCCTTAGCTTCTTTGGCCATAGGTAGCTCGGGGGTTCCTTCAAAGCAGAAATAGGCTTTTGCTCCGGAATTTTGTAAATGATAGGCAATTTCATCTTTTTTCAGAAGAACCGAAAGCGGCACAATAATGGCTCCTGCTTTTAGAATACCAAAATATACCATAGGGAAATAAGGCAAGTTCAGGCAACTTAAAGCCACCCTGTCTCCCTTTTGAATACCAGCCGCTACGAGTCCGTTGGCCACTTGATTGGCGGCGGCATTGATTTGCTCATAGCTAAAATGGTTGTCCATAAAGATGAACGCGTCTTTCTTCGGGTACTTTCTGGCACTATCTTCTAATATTACTGAAAGGTTAATCATAATTTGTACATTGCGTTTAATTAAAGAAGTATTTCAATGCCAAAACATTAGCTGGCAAATTTCATTTGTTAAATTGAAAGTTGTTAAATTAAAGTTTGTTAGGCAGAATAAATCCTACGATAATATCAATTTCTATAATGATATTATCAGTACAGTTTAAATGAGATTGATATGATTGATTTAAGCCAAAAGGTTTCACAGAAAGCCACCTACACGACAGAAAGCACCCAGTTATTGGTTACTTATGATGTTTCGAAGGTGCAGCGGGATTATAAATTCGATAACGTGATTTTTGCTTATGTGGGCAAGGGCTTGAAAAACATCAGTGTTCCTGGTTTGCCGCCATTAAGCTTGACACCCGAAATGGTGATTATGGCTACCACAGCCATTGACGCGCACGTTGATATTCCGGTGGAAAAGATAAATAATCCTGCACATTGTTTCTGTTTGGAAGTATCACGAGAGAAAGTACATTCCATTATTGACAAGCTGCATGAGTCAGAGGATATGGAACAACTTACTGAAAACTCAGAAAGCCTATCTCCTTTACAAATTTATGAAGAAAAAGGTGCGAGTCTGGTACTACATAACTTGCTGAGCATCCAGCAACTAATTGAAAGCCAAGCTCGTTTTAAAGACAGATGGGTAAACCTTAAAATTGAAGAATTGATTTTATGCTGTTTACAAACCAATATGTACCAAACACTGATCACCAGCTACGATAATCAGCGGCTGATCGACAATCCATTATCAGAAGTAATCTCTTATATCAAATCGAACTATACCACGCAGATTGACATCAACAAACTTGCAGAGAAAGCTTGTATGAGTCCCGCCACCTTTTACAGACGCTTTAAGCAAATATTAGGAGTTACACCAAATGCTTATATCCATGGGGAGCGTATCGAAAAAGCAAAACTGCTATTAGGCAAAACTACGGATCCAATTGGCGAAATCGGTTATCAACTTGGCTATACTAGTCCTTCGTATTTTACCATACAATTTGAAAATCATACCGGGCTATCTCCAAGTGAGTATAAAAAACACCAGTTGAATGAATTTAAATAAGACCTAAGATTCTTAAAGGTATATAATTTGTGAATTTTAGCTGAAGAGAATACGGCAAAAGTATAACTAGTATTTATCACTCAACATTTTTTGGGGATGGGATTTGAAAATAGTTTAGCAATTATGACGCACCACAAAGACAGGCCTAAATTCGGGATAGATTTATTTACTATTTCCAATTTTGTTTCCTTTCCCAAAAATACTTCTAGCTATCGTGTCAATTTAGGTCGTTAGGAACAGGGTGATAATCTTGAACCCAATAATGGCATAGCATTTCCTACAAATTAGCCCTGTTTCGAATATTAAAAAAATCACGAAGCGTATTTTGTATCTCACTGTGAAAACGATCCTACCGTACCTTTTATCCGCATCTGAACAAATAGTGAAGGAATTGAAGCAAAATGAACTGCCTGTCAGCTAAGTTATTGCTAAAGATGAAGATCACGGTATTGCCAAAAAGGTAAATCGTGATTATACCTTCGAAGCGATATCTTTGTTTTTGAAAAAATATCTAGTCGAAGAGATAAAACAATGATAGCTCTCACTTATTTAATTTTAAACCTTGTCAAAAACAAAAATAACAGCAGACAAAAATATCGACCTCATAAAAGTGGGTTTACCGGATGTGGGTTTACTGCTTAATACCAAGTTGGTTTAATACTTTAATTAAAAAGTAATAATCGTATAGACAAATCTTAATCTAATACTTAAATCCGTACAAAGTCGCGAGAACATTAGTATGCATTAAGTAACCATTCTGTCACTGGATTTAATTCTGAGTTTTATAAGTTGTAATTCGAACAAAAATATTCTGGTTCAAAACTGAATTCGTATCTTGCTCTGCAATACTTAACTTTGTCAAGTATACTGTTTTAAAATGCTAACTTTCAAACGTTCTTCAATTCATTTTTATTATAAATCATCTAAATCATGAAAAAAACATTATTGCTTTTTATTTCGCTCTTAGTTTTTACAGCGTGCTCAAAACATCCAGAAAAAAATAATGTTCGTATCACGGGAATAGATTCCACATTAAGGCCCGGTGATGATTTTTTTAGATATGTAAATAGGAAATGGTACGACTCAGTACCAATACCAGCCTCCCAAACTGGAGTTGGTGCCTATATGTTTATGAATTATCCACAGCGCATGCGCCTACAAGGAATATTGGACAGTATCTCACACAGCAAGAACCCTGCGGGAAGCACAGCACAAAAGCTCGCTGATTTTTATGCATCAGGTATGGATACTGTAACCATAGAAAAACGTGGTTATACACCTATTAAACCCCTCCTAGCCAAAATTGAAGCCATCAGCGACATACCGTCCTTAATGAGTTTTCTTGCTGATGAGGTCAAAGTAGATAATTCTTCTATTATAGCTTTTGGAGTGTCGCCCGATGATAAAAACAGTAGTATGAATATTGCCCACGCCTACCAAACGGGCATCGGTTTACCTGATAGGGACTATTATTTCAAATCAGATTCATCATCTGTTGCCATACAGAAATCTTACAAAAAATATCTCGCCACATTATTTCAACATACAGGCAGCGATGCCATGGAGGCCAAAAAGAATGCTAATCTGGTTTATGCTATTGACAAACTACTCGCCGTTTCGCATAAAACAAAAGTTGAGCTTCGGGATGTACAAGCAAATTATAATAAGATGGCTGTGACCGATCTTGCGAAAAGACATACCAACATCGGCTGGTCTAATTTTCTAAATAAATTAGGCGCCCAAACCGATTCTATCGATGTAGGCCAACCGGCCTATTATGACGCC
>JBLIHD010000274.1:0-3268 GCA_047636335.1 Flavobacterium sp. | reverse complement strand
CGACAGGAACGATTTTGTCTATTTCCATCTTTTCTTTTCCGTCCAATGAAAACAAAACTCCTTGAAAATGAATGGTATCATCCTTTTCATTGTATTTAGCCAAAGCACCAATTGGCGCCGTACAACCCCCTTCTAAAGTTTTTAGAAACTGGCGCTCTATATAAGTAACAATCTCCGTTTCAATATCATTCAGTTGTGATAATGCATCTTTTGTAAAAGCGTCATTTTGCATAGCTACTACTACCATTGCCCCTTGGGCTGGAGCGGGTATCATCCAATCTAAATCAATGACGTTATCTGGCTTCAGGTTAATCCTTTCTAAGCCCGCTTTCGCAAAAATAGCGCCGCTCCAGGCGCTTTCATCAAGTTTCTTCATTCGTGAATTTACGTTTCCACGCAAATTGACCACAGTCTGTTTTGGGTATTTATGCAACCATTGTGCCTGACGACGCAAACTACCGGTGGCAATAGTTCCTTCTCCGTTTAGAAAATCAAGATTGCCTTTGTGAACTAAAATATCTAATGTGGTGGCTCTTTCCAAAACTGCGGCTTGTACAATCCCTAAGGGTAATGCCGTAGGAACGTCTTTCATGGAATGAACCGCGATGTCCACATCCCCATTAATCATAGCAACATCGAGTGTTTTAGTGAAAATCCCCGTGATTCCGAGTTCGTATAGAGGTTTGTCGAGAATAATGTCTCCCGTTGATTTTACGGCTATAATTTCGGTTTTGTACCCTAAATCATTTAGTTTTTTTTCTACCGTATGGGCTTGCCAAAGTGCCAATTCGCTATCGCGAGTTCCTATTCGTATCGTTTTATCCATTATTTGACGGCAGCGCTAATTTTGAATACTTTTTCAATCCATTCGATGCTCTCGTCGACCATGGTGTCGTCATCTTTTAAATGGTTGGCAAAGTGAGTGGTTATTTTTTGTATGATTCTTGCACTGATAATTTCAGCTTGCTCCAGGTTAAAATCAGATATTTTTCTGCTTTGGAAATCTAACTCTGAAGTTTTGATCGCATTCAGTTTTTCTTTTAATGCAATAATTGTTGGCGCAAACTTTCTACCTTTGGTCCAAACATTAAACTCCTCTTTGATTTCTTCAATTATTGCTTCAGCTGCAGGAATGTGCGCTTTTCTGTTTTCTAAAGTTTCGTCCGTGAGTTGCGACAAATAATCCATGTGGATCAAGGTAACACCCTCTAATTCTTCAACGTCTTTATTTACATTTTTTGGGATGGATAAATCCAATATCAGCAATGGCTTTTTTAGGTTCAAAATCGCTTTGTCAACCGTAGGGTTTTGAGCTCCCGTAGCTACCACAACAACATCCGCCTTTTGCAATTCCAAATGCAGTTCAGAATAATCTTTTACGATTAAGTTTAATTTTCCTGCTAACTTCTCTGCCTTACCCTTTGTTCTGTTGATCAACGTTATCTGCTCATTTTTGGTGTGTTTTACCAAATTTTCGCAAGTATTTCTTCCAATTTTTCCGGTTCCAAACAGTAGTATGTTCTTGTTACCAATGTCTTCAACGTTCTTGATAATATATTGTACGGAAGCAAAAGAAACCGAGGTAGCTCCCGAACTGATCTCTGTATCTGTTTTTATTTTTTTGCTTGCTTGAATTACCGCATTAACCAATCTTTCCATAAAGTTATTGACAAGACCCAACTCTTTTGACTGAGTAAAGCTTGATCTTATTTGCGAAATGATCTCAAAATCACCCAATATTTGGCTATCTAAACCCGTTCCAACGCGAAACATATGACTGATTGCCTCTTGGTTTTTATATACAAAACCTACTTTTTGGAACTCCTCGACACTGCCTTGACTGTTTTCGCAAATCAATTTTATCAATTGAAAAGGGTGTTCCGCAAATCCGTAAATTTCTGTTCTGTTACAGGTAGAAGTGACGATCAAACTTTCAATCCCCTCGTTTTTGGCTTGTTCAAGTAAACGTGATTTAGCAGCAGCATCCAGGCTAAATTTACCCCTCATTTCGGCATCCGCTTTTTTATAGCTTAATCCAACCGAGTAAAAATAGTGATGCTTCGATAAGTTGTTATTTTCCATATAAATACTTTTCCAGAAAGTGGGACAAAATTAGAACTATACTATTTATAAAAGTAACGCTAGAAGTTCTTTTTGTGTCGCTTCGTGTTTTTTTATTTCTAATCACCTCTTTTATTATAAAAAAGCTTATTTTTGTGCTGTTAAGAGGTGATTTAAAGTTGTTTATTTAGAGCTGTTCTAAATTAAAATTAATCATGATTATCGTTTTCATATTACAAAAATATCGCTATGGGTTCTCAAGAAATAATTAAAATCGAAGATGATTTTACTTTGATTCGCTTTCAAAATGACAGTACTGAAACTTTTAATCCGCAGCGTGAAGTCAGCAGCGGACTGATCCAATTCCATTTTGGATTAAAAGGAAGCGCCAAGTTTGTCTTTAATCAAGGGAATTATTCTTTAGAAATGAAAGAAGAAAAATCCTTGCTTTTGTACAACCCCCAAAAGGAACTGCCCTTAAATTTGGAGTTGGCTCCCAATTCTTGGGTTATTTCTGTGATAATTTCCATTAAAAAATTTCATTCTTTATTTTCTTCAGAAGCTGATTACATCCCTTTTTTGACTGGTGATAACAAAGACAAAAAATATTATAACGAAGGAAATATTAGCCCATCAATGGCTATTGTCTTGAGTCAATTGTTTCATTACAGCTTGCATCCTTCCATTAAAAACCTATACTACAAAGGAAAAGGATACGAATTGTTAAGCTTGTATTTCAACCGAACTGAAGACCCGAATGCAGAACAATGCCCTTTTTTGATAGACGAGACCAATGTTCTAAAGATTAAAAGGGCAAAAGAAATCATTATCTCAAATATGACTGAACCACCAAGTTTGCAAGAACTAGCCGACGAAATAGGTTTGAATTTGAAAAAACTAAAAATGGGTTTCAAGCAGATTTATGGCGATACCGTTTATGGATTTCTATTTGATTACAAAATGGATTTCGCCCGAAAATTACTTGACAGTGGGTCTTATAACGTAAATGAGGTAGGATTAAAAATAGGATACAGTACGGGAAGTCATTTCATTGCGGCATTCAAAAAGAAATTTGCCACCACCCCAAAGAAATATTTGATGTCAATCAACACAAATACCTAGTCAAGTATTGTTTTTACATATTAAACAATAAATAAAAAATAGTTAATCGTATTTTATAGAAAACTACTTTAACTACTTTTGCAAC
>JBLIHD010000273.1:0-3290 GCA_047636335.1 Flavobacterium sp. | reverse complement strand
TCGAGATGATATAATTGAAGGTCCTGCTCCTTAAAAACTGGAGAACACATCATTTCGGGGTTAATTTTTTTGTGGAACGTTTCCTGATATACTATTTTCAATCTTCGTACCTTCGCATCCTGTAAAATAGAATTAAATGATTGAAATAGGAAAATACAATACGTTAACGATACTACGTGATACTAAGGTGGGTTTGTTTTTGGGGACGCCGGATACGGACCCAGAAGGACTGCATGATATACTTTTGCCCAATAAATACGTGCCCAATGAATTTGAAATAGGCGAGGAGCTTATCGTTTTTGTTTATTTGGACCACGAAGAACGCCCAGTGGCGACCACACTGGAACCTTATATATTACTGAATGAGTTTGCGCTTTTACGTGTGAATTACGTCAACCAGATTGGTGCTTTTATGGATTGGGGAATGGAAAAGGACATTCTGGTTCCATTTAAAGAGCAAGCACGTCCAATGGAGAAAGGAAAACGTTATTTGGTTTATCTATATATGGATGAAAAAACAAACCGTTTAGTTGCTTCAAGCAAGACCAATCAATTCCTTAAAAATGATGTGCTTACTGTTGAAAAAGGAGAAGAGGTTGATTTGATTGTTTCTCATATTACTGAGCTTGGAATCAATGTTATCATAAATGAACAGCATAAAGGCTTATTGTATAAAGATGAAGTTTATGATGATGCAATTAGGACGGGTGACCGTATGCGTGGTTACATCAAAATGGTTCGTCCGGACAATAAAATTGATGTCGCACTGCAAATTCAGGGATATCAAAGCATCGAACCCAATGCGGATATAATTCTTGATGAACTTAGAGCCAGTCGTGGCTTCTTGCGATTAACGGATAATTCGCATCCTGAGGACATTAAGACGGTTTTGAAAATGAGTAAAAAAACATTTAAGAAAGCGATTGGAGCATTATACAGGGAGAAATTAATCGAAATAAAGGAAGATGGGATTTATCTCATCAAGGAATAAAAAAAGAAAGACTAATCGTGATGATTAGTCTTTCTCTTTTTTAGTTTGTTTCGAATAATCGAAGTACAATACTAAAAATAATCATGGGCAAACATTTACTTACGAGCTAGACTTATATTATAATAAAAACCATTTGGTTTCTTTTTATTGTATAAAGACAGTTATTCCAAAATTTTTGCTGCGATGTAACTTTGTTAATACAGCGATATGGTATTCAAATCCTTTTTTTAACCGTAGGTGTTACTATAGTCCTTTCACAATTTCGGTAAATGGCCTTTTCTTTTTCTCACTTTTTCTGTTTTTATCATCTAAAACCACAAGATAAGGAGAAACGAAATTTTTAAGTTTAATCAAGTTATTCTTTTTTTAGGTTAATAAATCAGTGAAATTAAGGCTAAATCAGTGTTGATTACGTCTAACCATCTGATTAACATTGTTTAAATTTAATGATTATTTCCCACGGTCCCTGTTAATATTTTGTTTTATTTGAAATTTTAACACCGGGCCGCAGTTAATCGGGTAGTGATTGCCAAAGCTTCCCTCAATAGAATAGCGTAAACTGCAAAAAATGATTTATTTTTACACTAAATAATTTAAATCAATTGTAATGGATTGGATCACGGTAAAAGAATACGAGGATATCACATATAAAAAATGCAATGGGGTAGCCAGAATAGCATTCAACAGACCCGAAGTGCGAAATGCATTTCGTCCGAAAACAACTGCTGAATTGTATAACGCATTTTATGATGCCCAAGAAGACACTTCAATAGGTGTCGTTTTACTGTCTGCTGAAGGGCCTTCGTCTAAAGACGGGGTATATTCGTTTTGTAGCGGTGGGGATCAAAACGCACGGGGTCATCAGGGCTATGTGGGAGAGGATGGGCAACACCGTTTGAACATACTTGAAGTGCAGCGCCTGATACGCTTTATGCCTAAGGTGGTTATTGCAGTGGTTCCGGGCTGGGCAGTAGGAGGCGGACATAGTTTGCACGTGGTTTGCGACCTGACTTTAGCCAGTAAAGAACACGCCATATTCAAACAAACGGATGCCGATGTTACCAGTTTTGACGGTGGATATGGTTCCGCTTATTTGGCAAAAATGGTTGGGCAGAAAAAAGCACGCGAAATTTTCTTCTTGGGACGCAGTTATTCTGCCCAAGACGCTATGGATATGGGGATGGTGAATGCCGTGATTCCTCATGCTGAACTAGAGGATACCGCTTTTGAATGGGCACAAGAAATTTTAGGCAAGTCACCAATGGCCATCAAAATGTTGAAATTTGCCATGAATCTTACGGATGACGGAATGGTCGGACAACAGGTCTTTGCCGGTGAGGCAACCAGACTTGCCTATATGACCGAAGAGGCCAAAGAAGGGAGAAATGCGTTTCTTGAAAAGAGAAAGCCGAATTTTGAAAAAAAATGGCTGCCATAGAAAGGTTTAAAGTGAAGGTTTAAAGTTGGCTTGACATTTGGACTTTAAATTTTTTATGGGTTAAATTTTAAACAGAAAATAAATGGAGAATTTTACAAACGAAACAATAGATACCACAAAGCTTCCAAAATTTGAAGAAGTGCAATTTTCAGTTCTGCACCCCAGCTACTGGAAAGTGACTTTAATAAACGCCTTTTTCTTTTTTTCAATCTTGGCCATTGGGCTTGGAGTGCTATTGTTTTTTAACCAGGGACTGCTGGTGTTTCTTATCGAAATTTCAGTCATTTTTTTTGTTTTGCTGTTTGTTTTTATACTTATTTCCAGAATCGGTTTCAAGAAAAAAGGGTTTGCCTTTAGGACCCATGATGTGCTATATAGGTATGGGGTTATAGCAACAAACACAATTGTAATCCCTTACAATAGAGTGCAGCATGTGGCTTTGCATCAAGGCTTTGTTTCACGTTTTTTCGGTCTGGCTAAAATAGAGGTTTTTACCGCTGGTGGTAGCTCAAGTGACATTCAGATACCGGGAATCGAAATGGAACAAGCTGAAAACATAAAACAGTTGTTGATGGGGAAAATCAAGGTAGAACTGTAATGGAGGAGAAATTTAAACAACCACAACGTCAGTCTTCCATAGGTATTCTGCTGATGTTCGTCTCTACATTGCAACAATGGGCAAGGGGTTTGTGGCCTATTTTGGTAGTGTATGCCTTTAAATTTGATGAAATCAATAAAGGGTATCTTTTTCTCGGACTAAGTGTTCTTTTAGTTACCATCGGAATTGTTGCTTACCTGAAATACCTGAACTTCACTTTTTATTTGGACGATGAAAATGAGGAGTTTGTTATCAATGAAGGG
>JBLIHD010000272.1:0-3292 GCA_047636335.1 Flavobacterium sp. | reverse complement strand
GATTGAAAATTACCATTTATTTCTACTATTAGTTTTAACTATCAAAAAATGCGAAAGCATACTTTCGGTTTATGAAAAACGGGGCCATTAGCGCTCAAATGGGGTTGTTTCTTAAAAAACGACACGTAACAGATGTTTGTTGTAGAAAACAATCCTTAAAAGAGCCTTAAAATCGATTTCACTTATTTTTCAATACGTATATCTGCGATGAATATTCAAAATTGCGCTTCGCCTTCCAGTTTGACTGCAAGCCTATAAAAAACGCTCTTACAAAATTCATTTTCCCGAATTTGTATTTTTCCGAAAGCAAACTCACGTAAAAGGAGTCAAATTTCATCGGAAGCACTTTTTCCAATTCCATCCCTTCTTTTTCGAAAAGTTTTTTTATGGCTTTTTTGGAAAAATGCCAAAAATGAATCGGCACATCATAAGCGGCCCAAAAAGTGCCGTAATGTTTTGCATCGAAAGATTTGAAATTTGGAACCGCCACAATCAACGAACCGTTTGGCTTTAATAATCGTTTCAATTCTTTTATCTGATTGTCCAGATTTGGAACATGCTCCAAAACATGCCACATGGTAATTACATCAAAAGACTGGTTTTCCAATTCAGCTGTATCCCCCACAAATGAAACTTCTTTTTTCACGGCTATCGCTTTTGCTTTATCGCTTGGCTCCACCCCTATTGTCTGCCAACCGTTTTGTTTTGCAACAGATAAAAAATCACCGGTTCCGGCACCAATATCCAGAATCCTCCCTTTTGCAGGCTGCAGTGAATTGATCAGCTCCAATTTATTTTTTAACGCTATACTTTTCACGAAGTGATACGCTTTTTCAAAAAAGGATCTTTTGCTATCCGTATGCGAAATGTAATCCACGCTTTCGTAGTATTTGCCCAAGTTCTCCAAACTGGGTTGCGGATAGGTGACCAACATATCCATTGTTTCGTCAATGTACAGATCAAATACTTCTTTAGAAACAGAGTGGTCTTTTACGGTAAGGAAATGCTTTTTGTTTGAAATGTCCATCAATTAAGTTGTATGTGTTTTATACTTTTTCGCATCAAACCCCGAAAACATTCTAAACGCTTTCAGGGCTTCATTTTATTTCTGTTTCAAAACTATTCACCTGCAGCACGGCTTTTGGTGATAGTTTCACGTGGAACAATTTTATTTGGGACAATAGGTTTTAGATTGATAATTGAAACAAATCTCAATTTACTAAATTACACTGAATACTTAAAACTACTCACTGACCACTTCCTTACCTTCCCATGTATATCAATAACACCGAAACATCACTCGGTGACACTCCGCTTATCCTGGAAGCTTGCGAAATGGTAACCGGCCGAATTTTGCTCAACTTTTGTCTTGCTTCAATCGACATCGATTTGATTTTATAATAATCAAAATCTTCCGGGATTTTAACGTCTTCCAGTCGTGTCAACTTATCCGCATTGTTTCGTTCCTTTTCTATATAACCCGAATACTTAACCTGGATTTCCGCTTGCTCCAAAATTTCCTGGTCCACATCATTTTCTTCGACATAAGTTTTCACCTTTTCAAATTTCATCACGTCTTCCATGGCAATTTGCGGACGCGAGAACACCTTAAATAATTTATCCCCTTGCGAGATAAGTGCTGTTTGTTTAGATTCCAATATTGGATTAGCCTCCGCAACCGAAACGCTGGTGTCCCTAAAAAAGGAAACCATTTTTTCAGATTGCTTCAACTTATGCTCCATTCGACGCAAACGAGCCTCGGAAGCCAATCCTATTTCATGGGCGATAGGAGTCAACCTGAAATCGGCATTATCCTGTCGCAACAACGTTCTGTATTCTGCTCGGGACGTAAACATCCTATAAGGCTCTTCCGTTCCTTTAGTAATAAGGTCGTCTATTAGAACACCAATGTAAGCTTCATCCCTTTTTAAAATTAACGGAGCTTTCTCATGCACTTTTAAATGCGCGTTGATACCCGCCATCAATCCTTGGCAAGCCGCTTCTTCATATCCGGTGGTTCCATTTATCTGGCCCGCAAAATAAAGCCCTTCTACTAACTTCGTTTCCAAAGTATGCTTCAATTGTGTAGGCGGAAAATAATCATACTCGATCGCGTAACCGGCGCGAAAAAACTTCACATTCTCGAATCCAGCAATAGATTTCATCGCTTTATATTGTATATCCGCAGGAAGGGAAGTCGAAAAACCATTCACGTACACCTCGCAAGTTTTCCATCCTTCCGGCTCGATGAACAATTGGTGCCTGTCTTTATCTGCAAAACGATTTATTTTATCTTCAATGGATGGGCAATATCTTGGCCCCATACTTTTGATACGACCATTAAACATAGGAGAACGATCGAAACCCTCTCTCAAAATGTCATGGACCTGAAGTGAAGTATATGTCATATGACACGATCTTTGACGAACCAAAGGCGCTGTCAAATCAGAGTAAGAAAACTTATCCGGTCTGGCATCCCCTTTCTCCTCATTCATCTTCGAGAAATCCAAAGAACGGCCATCTACCCTTGGAGGCGTCCCGGTTTTCATTCTGCCCGCTTCAAATCCCGCATTAATTAAATCTTCGGTAATTCCATAAGCGGCACTTTCTCCTGCTCTGCCTCCACCGAATTGTTTTTCCCCAATATGGATTTTTCCATTAAGGAAAGTCCCATTAGTCAAAACAACCGATTTGGATCTGATTTCGATTCCAAGGGAAGTGACAATACCTTTTACTTTTCCTCCTTCAATAATTAATCCCTGCGCCATCTCCTGATAAAAATCAAGATTAGGAGTTCCCTCCAACATCATGCGCCACTCTTCGGCAAAACGCATACGATCACTCTGAACCCTTGGCGACCACATGGCAGGCCCCTTGGATTTATTCAACATCTTAAATTGGATCGCGGTCCTGTCCGAGACAATCCCGGAGTAACCACCCAAAGCATCAATCTCGCGAACAATTTGTCCTTTAGCAATTCCGCCCATTGCGGGATTGCAGGACATTTGCGCGATACTTTGCAGGCTCATCGTAATCAACAGAGTTTTTGAGCCCAGATTGGCGGCGGCAGCGGCGGCTTCAGAACCCGCGTGACCAGCGCCCACAACAATTACATCATATTCTTCTTGAAACATTTTTATTTATGATTTTGTTCCCGGTAACCGGGAATGAGATTTAGAAGGCAGGAAAAATTCCCGTCATCCAAACCTAAATTTTATTTAAGTTCTCTACAAAACTTCGTTGTCGCATTCTGCGCCCATCAAGATGTTCCACGTGAAACATTCTTTACTAT
>JBLIHD010000271.1:0-3307 GCA_047636335.1 Flavobacterium sp. | reverse complement strand
CAGGTGGTAGACAACGGTTTGGGAATGAGTGTTACTGATGCCCGTTTGTGTTTTGAACGTCATGCGACATCAAAAATCCGTAAGGCCGAGGATTTATTTTCTTTGCATACTAAAGGTTTTCGTGGGGAAGCATTGGCTTCAATTGCTGCGATTGCTCATGTTGAAATGAAGACCAAACAAGAGCAAGAAGAACTAGGGACCCAGATTGTCGTAGAAGGAAGCAAGTTTGTGTCACAAGATGTAGCCGTTTTGCCAAAAGGGACCTCGTTTGCAGTCAAAAACTTGTTTTTTAACATACCTGCTCGCCGCAACTTCTTAAAGTCGGATACGGTTGAGTATCGTCATATAGTAGATGAGTTTCAACGTGTGGCTTTGGCACATCCCAACATTTATTTTACTTTTTATCATAACGGCAGTGAAATGTTCAATTTGCCGGCTTCTAGTTTGCGACCACGAATTGTCAATATTTTTTCCGGTAAAACCAATCAAAAGCTTGTTCCGGTGCAGGAAGAAACAGAAATAGTGGCTATTCAGGGTTTTGTCAGTAAACCTGAATTTGCCAAAAAAAATAGAGGAGAACAGTTTTTCTTCGTCAATGACCGTTATATAAAAAGTGGTTATCTGCATCATGCAGTGATGGCCGCTTACGACGGCATTTTGAAAGATGGCGCACAACCGAGTTATTTTTTATATTTGATTGTGCCTCCAAACACAATCGATATTAATATACATCCCACCAAAACGGAAGTGAAGTTTGATGATGAGCATGCGTTATATGCTATCCTAAGAGCTTCCATTAAGCATAGTTTGGGTCAATTTAATGTGGCACCAGTTTTAGATTTTGATCGGGATTCAAATTTAGACACACCGTACCATTATAAAGATTTAGAAGGCGCAACACCCACTATTCAAGTCGACGGCAGCTTCAATCCTTTTTCGGATGACAAAGTCAATAAGCACTATTCAGGGTATAAGAAGCCGGAGTCTACCGCAAATTGGGAAAGCTTGTATGTCGGATTGAAACAAGATTCAGAATTCAGCGCTGGGAATGCTGATTTTTCTTTTGAAAATGAAGAGGTCACTGGTTCTTTATTCAATGATGGAGAAGTCGAGCAAACCGTTCACAGTGCTTATCAAATTCATAAAAAATACATTGTGTCGTCGATAAAATCAGGAATGGTTATTGTTGATCAACAGCGGGCTCATCAACGTGTTTTGTATGAGCAATTTCTTATTAATATGACCGTTAACCAGGCTTCAAGCCAGCAATTGCTATTCCCTCTGGATTTGTTCTTTTCCTCAGTTGAAATGGAGCTTATCGAAGAATTGAAACTTTCACTTGTCAATACCGGTTTTGTTTTTGAGGAAACAAAGAAGGACCATATTGTTATTTCCGGAATTCCAGTAAATGTAACAGAAAGCGAAGTTTCCTTGGTGTTGGAACAATTATTGAGCGATTTGCAGGACGGCATTCCCGAGAGTAGTTTTAGTCAAAATGATACAATAGCAAAATCTATGGCCAAAAGTTTGGCTGTAAAAACAGGAACGCCTTTAACTGTAAAAGAGCAGGAAAACTTGGTAAATGGCCTTTTTGCCTGCAGAGAACCTAATGTTTCCCCTTTTCAGAAACCCACTTTCATCACGATGCGTGTGGAAGATTTAGATAAAAAATTCGCAATATGAGAAATGTAACCGAAACGGTAAAACAGTTAATTATAATCAATATCCTGTTTTTTATAGGAACACAAATAGTGGGAGATGGCGCCTATAAAATGTTGGCCATGTATTTTCCTGAAAATGCCGGTTTTCAATATTGGCAAGTCATTACGCATATGTTTATGCATGGAGGATATATGCATATCTTTTTCAATATGTTTGCTTTGTATTCATTTGGATCCGCATTGGAAAGCATTTGGGGGAGCAAAAAATTCGTATTTTTTTATATATCTTGTGGTTTAGGTGCCGCATTACTTCATACGGGAATAAACTTTTATTATTTCAGTGAAGGGATTAATACGTTGGCAGAAAATGGATTTGCCAAAGAAGGGGTTCTACAGCTTTTGAATGAAGGTAGAATCAACACGCAATGGCAGGAAATCATGACGGTTTCACAGTTTCAGGATTTCACCGGTGCTTATTTAGGGACAGTGGTTGGAGCTTCGGGAGCCATTTACGGTGTGATAGTCGCATTTGCATTTATGTTTCCCAATGCTGAATTGGCTTTAATGTTCATTCCGGTTCCAATTAAAGCTAAATACTTTGTGCCCGGTTTAGTGTTAGTGGATTTGTATTTAGGGGTTTCCGGACAATCGATTTTCGGTGGGGGCGGTATTGCCCATTTTGCCCATGTAGGTGGTGCATTATTTGGCTTTTTGATCATGTGGTATTGGAAGAAAAACCAGTTCAATGATAACCGTTGGGATTAGAAAGTATAAGAAGTATATTTGAATGAATTGTAAACTCAAAGTATGAATATTTTAGACGACTTAAAAGCGCAGTACAAAATAGGAGGTATCACCAATAGGTTAATCTATTGGAATGTAGCTTGTTTTCTTATTTCATTGCTGTTTTTCTATCAATTTAGTATAGGGTCGTTTAGTTTTCCAACTTGGGTCGCCCTTTCTACAGAGCCTTCGAATTTTATTGCAAAACCCTGGACGTTCTTGACGTATGCATTTTTTCATGATGGGTTTTTCCATCTACTTTTTAATATGGTAATTCTCAATTTTGCAAGCTCCTATTTTTTAACTTTTTTTACGCAGAAACAATTGTTGGGCGTATATATCCTGAGTGCGATTTTTGCGGGTATCTCTTTTGTCGCAGGTTACTCTATTTTAGACTTGAGCGCATCTATTGTGGGTGCCTCGGCCGCAATTATGGGTGTATTAGTTGCTGTAACTACATACCAGCCCCTGATGAACGTGCGACTGTTGCTTATTGGGAATGTAAAATTATGGCACATTACGGCAGTAATTCTTATACTTGACCTAATGCAGTTTCGTTTAGAGAATACCGGAGGGCATATTTCTCACTTATCGGGAGCATTATTTGGGTTTGTTTACATCAAATTATTACAAAACGGCACCGATTTGAGTAAAATTATCTCTTGGGTTATCGCTTTTTTTGCGAGTTCATTCACGAAACCGACATCGACTCCCTTCAGAAAAGTGCATAAAAATTATAGTAAACCTGTAGAAAAAAGAGCCTCTAAAATAATAACAAAAGATAAATCGCAGCAGCAAATCGATGAAATTTTGGACAAAATAAGCAAATCGGGATATGATAGTCTGACCAAAGCAGAAAAAGA
>JBLIHD010000270.1:0-3318 GCA_047636335.1 Flavobacterium sp. | reverse complement strand
CTAAGATAAATGGCTATTGGGAAATAGAAAAAGTTGTTTTTGACAAGGGTAAGGACAAGGATTATAAAATGAATGAGAGCTATGATTACTTTGAAATAGGGAAGGAAAATAAGGGAATGAGGAAGAAAGTAATGCCGCAATTAGATGGTAGTTTTTTGACGAATGACACCTATGAAAGTGTAGCGGTTCGATTCAAGGATAAGAAAGCGTTCTTGGACTATTCGACGCCTTACGGCAAATGGAGCGAAGAGGTGGTCGCTTTATCGGATAAGGAATTAGTATTAAAAAACGAGCAGAATAAAGAATACCATTATAAAAAAGCAGGACCAATAAATTTGACAGGAGATGGCGAAAAGATTAAATAATCAGAGTACGGTAGGGGATGTTTTAAAAAGAATCATTCAAGTGAATAAATTACAACCCGGAATGGACCAGATAGACGTGAAGGACGCCTGGAAAAACCTTATGGGGAATGGCGTTAACAGCTATACTCAAAATGTGGTTTTGAAAGGAAGCACCTTGTATGTGGAGTTGACCTCGTCTGTATTGCGGGAGGAATTGAGCCACGGTAAATCTAAAATTGTGGCGATGATTAACGAAGAATTGCGGCGGGATGTCGTCACGACCGTTGTGTTGCGATAGGTCAGAGCTTTCATTGATTAGTTTGATAAAAAAAAAACCCATGCGCCGCGGCGAATGGGTTTTTTTTTGAAGTTGTAAACAGCTTTTAGTTTCTTAAAATAACATTAATAGACCGGGAACTGATCACTATTTAGAACTGCTCTCTTCCTGCAAAATGGAAAGCACCTTCGATAGCTGCATTTTCATCGCTATCAGAACCATGAACTGCATTTTCTCCAATAGAAGTAGCATATGCTTTACGTATAGTGCCTTCAGCTGCGTCAACTGGATTAGTAGCACCGATTAAAGTTCTGAAATCTTCAACAGCGTTGTCTTTTTCTAAAATAGCACTAACGATTGGTCCTCTTGACATGAATTCAACTAATTCTCCGTAGAATGGTCTTGCAGAGTGTACAGCATAAAATGCCTGAGCATCAGCAACAGTAAGTTGAGTTAATTTTAAAGAGACGATTTTGAAACCTGCATTTGTAATCATTGCAAGAATGTTTCCGATGTGTCCGTTTGCTACAGCATCAGGCTTAATCATTGTAAATGTTCTATTAGTTGCCATTTTTTTGTGTTTTTTAATTTTGATGCAAAAATAGTCTTTTTTGGTTAGTTATGTCACGATTTCTAGATTATCATGCATAAAGTAAAATTAGAAGGTAATGATGTCGAAACTTTGTTCCAAAGGTTTTAATTTGTCGATAATTCTCGGGATCAAATCGTCGCCAATCTCCAAATAAAACTCAGAAAAATTAACTTGACGTTCCTGCAAACTGTTGTTAGGAAACAATTCGTTTTGCAAGTTTGTTGCACGTTCCACGGTGTCACTGTACTTTCTTTTTTGGGCTTTAAGCAAGCGCTTCTCCAAATTCTGCAGTCCTTTGGTTTGTTTTACTTCTTGGGCTTTGACCGCTCCGACAAAGGATTTGTCAGTTTGTCTTGCCAGTTCAAATAAAGTTTCAAATTGTTTTTGCAATTGTTCTTTTTGGGCCGTCAAATCAATGGGGAATTGAGAGGCTGTTTTTGTTACATTATTTATTAAAATCTTTTGTTTTGCAAATAAATCACTCCATGTCAATTCTAGTTTATCTGCTTTTTTTACTTGTTTTTCGGTAACCAAAAGCACCGAATTCCGAACCAAAAGTATCGGAAAAGTAACTTTTACCGCATCGAAAAAAGATTTTAATTCCAACCAATATGCAATTTCTCCTCCTCCGCCAATGTAGCACAAATTAGGCAAAATAACTTCTTGGAACAACGGACGCATAATCACGTTAGGGCTAAACATTTCAGGATTGTTTTCCAGTAATCTCAGAATTTCTTCCTGAGTAAACTCCATCTTGCTGTTGTTTACTTTATAGATCCCGTTTTCAAGAACAATACGTTCGCGTAACTGGTCTTCAATATAAAACAAGTTGATTTCGCGTGGATTCACTTGAATGTTATATTCTTGTAGTTTTTCGGTAGTTTCAAGCACCGATTTATGAGACGTTTGCTGCAATAATTCTTCTTTTGCATAAGGAATAAAGGGGCGTTTCAAGTCCTGATTGTCTGCATCAAGTATTACCAATCCCTGAAATCCAAAAAGGGCATTGGCCAAATGACGTGTGGCATCCGCTAAATTGTCGTGTTTTAGATATGCTTCAGAAAACAGATTTTGCAAAGCGTTGGCACTGGTACTTGAACCCAATTCTTGTGCGTAAATTTCAAACAATTCCGATAGGCCGTCAGTTGATAATCGCCCAACGGGTCCCGTACTTTCCCTGTTCCATCTGAATTTTTTTCCCTTGAAACTGAAGTAATTGATTTCCGCAAAATCATGGTCTTCAGTCGCCATCCAATAGATGGGAACAAAATTGTATGCTGGATATTTTGCCTTCAGTTCCTTGGTTAGGTTTATGGTCGAGATTATTTTGTACAGAAAATACAAGGGGCCACTAAACAAATTTAGTTGATGCCCGGTAGTGACGGTAAATGTATTGGATGTCTTTAATGCTTCAATGTTTTGCTGCGTTAAATGGGAGGTGGCGATGTCTGAGTATTGTTTTTCCAATACTGAAACAAGGGTTGCTCTGTTAGCACTATCAAAACTGGCTTGCTTTTCAAGGATTTGCCCTTCAAAATTTTCAAGTGTCGGGAACCTGTTATATAGGGATTGTAAGTTTGATTTTTCTGCTAAATAATCATTCATCAAAGGAGAAAAATATCCTGAATTTTGATAGCTGATACAGTCTGTAGGCATAGTTTACTAATTTGTGTAAATGTAAGAAATTCAAATTTAATTTTGCTGGTTGAATTAATATTTAGATATTTGTCTAAATATGTAACTACAAAATAAAATGAATGATATATTTAAGGCTTTGAATGATTCCACACGAAGGGAAATACTAGAGCTGTTGAAATCGGAAGATTTATCGGCAGGTCAAATTGCTGATCATTTCAATATTTCAAAACCGAGTATATCACATCATCTTGATATTTTAAAGCGCGCGGATTTAATCACTTTCCAAAAGAAAGGACAGTTTATCATTTATTCCGTTAACACTACCGTAATGGAAGACGTATTGCAATGGATATTAACTTTTAAAAAATAGAACCATGAAATTAACCATAAAAAAAGAATTGCCATTAATTGGGATTGTTTTGGCCCCTTTTGTGTATTTGGCCATAATTTGGAATACGCTGCCAGAG
>JBLIHD010000269.1:0-3320 GCA_047636335.1 Flavobacterium sp. | reverse complement strand
CGACTTTAGAAAACAGAAAAAACAAAACAGATTCTAAAAATAATGCATTTATTGCAAAATTTGGTTCTAAGTACAAAGCCAATGATAAGTTTCAATTGGATTATGATGCGTTCTTTAGAAAAAATGATCAACAAGATATAGACAACAGCCAGACTAATTTTAGCTCGATGAACAATGGTTCAATGGTATCTAATTCCAATACGGTTATTGCTTTTCAAAAACAAGCACCAGCCTCATTCAACCAGAGTTTAAATATGTTTTTTACCCAAAACCCAAAGTCTACTTGGGTACTCGAAATGCAACATCAATACGAAGACGAAGATCCATTTTACAATCCACAACTTTCAGTCAATCCTTATCAAAACGCTACTTCGCAAAACCCAAATGATCCTAGTGCAGTTTTTGTTAATGAAAACGCCTTAAATATCGAACAATCTAGATTTGTAAAAACAAATAAGTTGGATGCAAAAATCGATTACTTTTACCAAATTTCGAACAAAAGTATCTTGAATGTTACGGCAGGAAACACGAATGCTTTTCAGTCGTATAATTCCAGTATTTTACAAATCTTACAAGACCAAACCATTAATCCTGTTGAGCAAGCGGCATATAATAACGATGTACGTTACCGTTTTAATGATGTTTTTTTGGGATTACATTATAAATTTATTGTAGGTAAGTTTACTTTTAATCCTGGTTTCTCTGTTCATCAATACAATACGACCAATGAGCAATTTGGCAATCCTTTTCAACTTAATTTTAACCGATTATTGCCGGATATGTTTGCGCGTTGGGATTTGAAAAAATCGGAAAATTTGACGTATAACTTCAACGTGAGAAACGGTTTTAATGATGTAAATGCGTTAGTCGAAGGGTATGTTTTTACGAATTTTAATAGCATTGCGCGTGGAAATTCACAATTGGAAAACTCACTCGTCACCAGTCATAGACTGAATTATTCAAAGTATAATTTGTATAATTTCACTACGATTTTTGGAGGTATAGGTTACACTACTACAAAAAACCCTGTGGTAAATGGGATTCTGTTCCAAAGTATTTACTCTACATCGGATCGTTTAAATTTAGATGCTGAAAATGAAAGTCTGAATGGGAATGTGTTTTATTCGAAAAGCTTCCAGAAGTATTATAAATTAACAGCGGGGATCAATGCGAATTGGAATCGGAATTTTGTACTAAACAGACGACTGGTGGATGGAAATACTCAGGAATTTATTCAAGGCATTGAAAATGTCAATCACGGGTACAACTTGGCTTTTGCAACACAGTTCAAAAAATACCCCAATGTAGATTTAGGCTACCGCATAAATTTTTCGGAGCAAGCAGCCAATCGATTTACTACTCAAACACCTACTGTAAAACTGAATTATTATTTCCTGAAAGGTTTGAATGTCAATTGGGATTATGCCTTTAACCGTTTTAAAAATGAATCGACCGGAATTGCTAATAATTTTAAAATCATGACTGCTAGTTTAAATTATATTAAAAAGGACGCCAAATTTGAATACCGAATTCAGGCCAATAATTTACTAAATACAAGGTCTAGATTGAATAATTCCTTTAGTGTAAATGGTTTTAATGCCAATGAAAATATTATCCTGCCACGATTTGTAACTTTTATCGTAAAGTACAATTTATAAGAGAAAGTTTAGAGACAAAAAAAGGGGGAGTTTGCGTCAGCAAACTCCCCCTTTTTCTATACTATAAATATTGTATTACAATCCAAAAGCAGCTTTAACTTGGTCAACGAAATCTAATTTTTCCCATGTAAATAACTCAACAACTACTGTTTTTGTTAATCCTCCAGGAGCAGAGAAGGTTTTTGTAACGGTTTCGGGAGTACGTCCCATGTGTCCGTAAGCAGCAGTTTCGCTGTAGATTGGATTTCTTAATTTTAAGCGTTGCTCGATAAAGTATGGACGCATATCAAATATAGCTTCTACTTTTTTAGCAATTTCACCATCAGTTAATTTGACTTTTGAAGTTCCGTAAGTTTCAATAAAGATTCCCATAGGTTTAGCAACACCAATTGCATAAGAAACTTGTACTAATAATTCCTCGGCAACTCCCGCAGCAACAAGGTTTTTAGCGATATGACGAGTTGCATAAGCAGCACTTCTGTCTACTTTACTTGGGTCTTTACCAGAGAAAGCACCGCCACCGTGAGCTCCTTTTCCACCGTAAGTATCCACAATGATTTTTCTTCCTGTCAAACCACTGTCCCCATGAGGTCCACCAATTACAAACTTTCCGGTTGGGTTAATATGGTATTTAATTTGATCATTAAATAAATGGGCACTAGTTGGGTTTTTTGCAATGATCCTTGGAATCAAAATTCCGATGATATCTTTTTTAATTTTTGCAAGCATAGTCGCTTCTTCATCAAAATCATCGTGTTGTGTTGAAATAACAATTGCTTCGATGCGAGTTGGTTTGTTATCATCACTATATTCTAATGTCACCTGTGACTTTGCGTCCGGACGTAAATAAGTAATTTCATTATTTTCACGCCGTAGAAGTGCCAGTTCCTGCAATAATTTGTGAGATAAATCAAGCGCCAACGGCATATAGTTTTCAGTTTCATTGGTAGCGTACCCAAACATCATTCCTTGGTCTCCCGCACCCTGGTCTTCAGGATTGGCTCTGTCAACTCCTTGGTTTATGTCGGCTGATTGCTCGTGTATTGCGGATAAAATGCCACATGAATCTGCTTCAAACATATAGGCGCTTTTTGTGTAACCAATTTTTTTGATTACATCACGTGTTATTTGCTGTACATCTAAGTACGTATTAGATTTTACTTCACCAGCCAGAATTACCTGACCTGTAGTTACTAAGGTTTCACAAGCAACTTTAGAATTGGCGTCAAATGCCAAAAAGTTATCAATTAATGCATCTGAAATTTGATCTGCAATTTTGTCAGGATGTCCTTCACTCACAGATTCTGACGTAAATAAATATGCCATAATAAATATAAATTTAAAATTAGGTGAGAAAAAAAATAATTGCTGGAAATACTAAAGGAGAGTTTCTGCTTTAGCATTTTTTTCTACTGAAAATATTCAGCATCCATAATGAATTTGCTTCATTATGAAGAGGTTGCAATCAGTTCAAATTTTTCCTCTTGTATTCGCGTGCAAATGTATGAAACGATTTTGAATTGTAAATTAATCTTTTCTTTTTTTTTTGAGCAATGTTGAATAACGTTATGGGTTATTGGTAAACATTATTAACGATAAGCTTTAACCGTTAATGTTTATCGCTGGTTTTTAAAGTAATTAATTCGCTCCGCTATTGTGATT
>JBLIHD010000268.1:0-3322 GCA_047636335.1 Flavobacterium sp. | reverse complement strand
ATGAAATATTTGGTGATGGAGGTAACGGAACTTTATTTATTGGTACAAAAGGCAAAATGATGTGCGATACTTACGGACTTAACCCACGTTTACTGCCTCTTAGTAAAAATGAAAACGTAAAAATAACTCCCAAATACAACAGAGTCCAAGATGGGTCAAATGGACATTACAAACAATGGGTTGAAGCTTCTATTGCTGGCTATGGAAAACAAGAACTAAGTTCTCCATTTGAAATTGCTGGTCCATTAACAGAAGCACTTTTAATGGCAAATCTTGCAATAAGAGGTTATGACATTCAAAAAGAAGTGAATGGTAAAACTAAATATCCAGGTAGATCCGTGAAATTATTATGGGATAATGAAAACATGAAAATCACCAACTTTGATGATGTAAACCAATTTGTAAAAAGAGACTATCGTGAAGGCTGGAAAAGTCTTGTATTGTAATAAATCACTCTTAAATCTTAAAATAAATAAAAATGAAAAAAATAAATTTTACCGTAATCCTTATTCTACTTATGATACCAATTGCCAATGCACAAAATGAGTTCAAGAGTCTTTTTGATGGTAAATCCACTAACGGCTGGCATACGTACGGAAAATCAACAGTGGGAAATGCATGGAAAGTTGAAAGTGGCACTTTACATTTTGATCCAACAGCAAAAGAAAAAAATCAAGGGGGAGATCTAGTTACCGATAAAGAATATTCTGATTTTCATCTAAAATTAGATTGGAAAGTAGCATCAAAAGCAAATAGCGGAATAATTTTTTACATCAATGAAGATCCTATCAAGTATAAAAATACTTATGAAACAGGTTTGGAAATGCAAGTTTTAGATAATGATGGTCATCCTGATGGGAAAATAGACAAGCATCGAGCAGGAAACTTATATGATTTAATAAAAGGGGATCTTGAGCCTGTTAAAGCTGTTGGTGAATGGAACACTGCTGAAATCATAAGTAATAACGGACAACTAACTTTTATTTTAAATGGAATTGTTGTAGTTAAAACAACTCTTTGGGATACTAAATGGAAGAGTTTAGTAGCAGGAAGTAAGTTTACAGCTTGGAAAGATTTTGGGACTTTTAAGAAAGGAAAAATTGCCTTACAGGACCATGGAGATGATGTTTGGTTTCGAAATATATTAATTAAGGAATTATAATCAAATTAGAAGAAATTACTCAAATTAATACACTAACCAACCAAAAAACCAATGAATAGTTCCGTCCGCATTAAATTATCTGTCATGATGTTTCTTGAATTCTTTATCTGGGGAGCCTGGTTTGTTACTCTAGGAACTTATTTAGCAACAAATTTACAAGCTTCAGGTTCAGAGTCAGCAGCTGTTTTCTCAACTCAGTCGTGGGGGGCTATAATTGCTCCATTTATAATTGGATTAATCGCCGACCGTTATTTTAATGCTGAAAAAATATTAGGTATTCTTCATATAGCGGGAGCCTTATTGATGTATCAAATGTATCATTCAGAAGAAGTAGGTATGTTTTACACCTATGTTTTAGGCTATATGATTCTCTACATGCCTACATTAGCGCTAGTAAATTCAGTGGCTTTTAATCAAATGAAAGATCCTGAAAAAGAATTTCCAAATATCAGAGTTTGGGGAACTATTGGTTGGATATTAGCAGGACTATCTATCAGTTATATTTTTCATTGGGACTCTTCAGAAGGAGTTACCCAAGGACTATTAAAAAACACTTTTCTTTTATCAGGAATTGCTGCATTTATACTCGGGATTTTTAGTTTTATTTTACCTAAAACATCCCCAAAAATAGTTTCAAATGAAAAAATTAGAATTGGTGATCTATTAGGTCTAGATGCCTTAAAACTATTAAAGGATAAAAATTTTGCGGTATTTTTTATCTCATCAATTCTTATTTGTATCCCCCTCGCATTCTATTATCAAAATGCGCATCCATTTTTAACAAGCGCTGGAATTGAAAATCCAACTGGTAAAATGGCTATTGGACAAATTTCGGAAGCTTTATTCTTGCTGTTAATTCCCGTATTTTTTGTTCGTTACGGCTTTAAAAAAACAATTTTAGTAGGTATGTTGGCATGGGCAATTCGTTATGGTTTGTTCGCCTATGGAAATGGTGGTGATTTGAGCTTTATGCTTATAATTGGTATTGCCTTACACGGAATTTGTTATGATTTCTTTTTTGTTTCCGGGCAAATATATACTAACTCAAAAGCGGGTGAAAAATACAAAAGTGCTGCTCAAGGTCTCATTACACTAGCCACTTATGGTGTTGGGATGTTAATTGGTTTTGCTGTCGCCGGATGGATTACTGATAATTATAAAATGCTTGACGGTACTATCAATTGGCAAATGGTTTGGATTATCCCTGCAGGGATAGCATTCCTGGTATTTTTATTATTTGCGCTCTTATTTGATTCGAAAAAAGAAAAAGAAATCCAAGCTATTTAATAATATAATAATGAGTTCAAACTTAAGCAGAAGGTCTATTTTAAAAAGTATTCTTGTAGGAACAGTAACAATGGGAATTCCTACACGTTTTTCTGATTTTGCATTGAATATAAATGAAAAGGAATCAGCTATAGATGTCTTAAAGGGGAATATTAATCATTCCGTTGCACGTTGGTGTTTCAATGATATAGATTTGGATACTCTTTGCATGGAAGCTCGAAAATTTGGAATCAAAGGAATTGATTTGGTTGGCCCTAAAGAATGGCCTATTCTTAAAAAGTATGGTTTAGACTCGCCTATGTGCAATGGGGCTGAAATTAATTTAGTTGACGGCTTTAATGATATTAAGTTTCATGATACACTAATTAAAAATTATACTGAAATGATTCCGCTGGTCGCTAATGCAGGTTTTAAAAATCTTATTTGCTTCAGCGGAAATAAAAGAAATAAAACAGACGAAGAAGGATTAAACAACTGTGTTATTGGCTTACAAAAATTGATTCCAATTGCAGAAAAACATGGTGTGGTTTTAGTTATGGAATTGTTAAACAGTAAAATAAATCATCCTGATTATCAATGTAACACTACTTTTTGGGGAGTTGCACTAGCAAAACTTATGAATTCAGATAACTTCAAGCTATTGTATGATATTTACCATATGCAAATTGATGAAGGGGATGTAATTAGAACTATTAAAGACAATCATAATTATATAGGTCATTATCATACAGCAGGTGTACCAGGGAGAAATGAAATTGACGATACTCAAGAATTAAATTACAGTGCTATAATGAAAGCTATTCATGAAACCGGGTTTAAAGGTTATGTAGCGCAAGAATTTATTCCTAAAAACCAGAACAAGCTTGAATCCTT
>JBLIHD010000267.1:0-3350 GCA_047636335.1 Flavobacterium sp. | reverse complement strand
ATGCCTTATATAAGAACGCTGAATGCAAAAAGTATAACTGATGAGATTAGCCTGTTTATAGGCGCCTCCCTATTAGTCACTTCACTTATTTTCTTTTTCTTTTTTCGCTCATTTCGAGCCACATTGATTTCTATAGTTATAGTCGTGATTGGCGTAATGTGGACCTTCGGACTCCTTGGTTTATTCCATTTTGAGATTACGGTCCTTACCGCCCTAGTTCCATCATTAGTCATCGTCATTGGGATTCCCAATTGCATTTTTCTCACCAATAAGTACCAGCAAGAATTTATTTCACACGGTAACAAAGCGCGCGCCCTGCAAAGGGTAATTACAAAAGTGGGAACCGCAACTCTGATGACGAACTTGACTACAGCCGCCGGGTTTGCCACTTTTATCATTACCCAAAGTGAGTTATTGAAAGAATTTGGTATCATTTCCTCTTTGAGTATTATTGCTTTGTTCTTTTTATGTCTCATAATTATCCCTATTTATTATAGCTATCAACCTATTCCAAAAAAGAAACATTTGGAACATTTAAGCCGCAATTATACGCGTATTTTTATGACGTGGATAGAAAAAACGGTGAAATACAACAGACGCTATGTGTATGCCGTGGCGATTTTTTTGTTTTTGGTCAGTAGCATTGGCGCTCTCAAAATTAAGACATCAGGCAGTTTGATTGAAGATATGCCAAAAAATACCGGATTCTTTGAAGATATACTTTTCTTTGAAAAAGAATTTGAAGGAATAATGCCCCTTGAAATTACCATTGACACTAAAAGAAAAAAAGGGGTCATGAAACTCTCCACTTTGAAAAAAATGGAGGAACTTCAAAAAACAATCGAGGAAATTCCAGAACTTTCCAAACCCATTTCTATTTTGAATCTGGTTAAATATTCCAAACAGGCCTATTATAACGGGAACCCTGAATATTATGATTTGCCCACTTCCCAAGAGCAAAGCTTCATTTTAAGTTACGCGAAAAACGCAGCCAAAGACAGCCAGAACAACATCATGAAAAGCTATGTCGACAGTACGGGACAGGTGGCACGAGTCACTACTTTTATGAGAGATATCGCCACTGGGAACATGAAGAAAATTGAAACTAAGCTCTGGACCAAAATCAACAAAGTGTTTCCTCCTGATCGCTATAAAGTGGTGATGACTGGAAAAGCATTGGTTTTTGAAAAAGGAACAAAATATCTGCTTGACAACTTGGTCACTTCATTGCTTTTTGCAGTTTTACTGATTTCTCTTCTGATGGTTTTCATGTTCCGCTCTTTCAAAATGGTGGTGGTTTCCTTAATTCCAAATTTATTGCCGCTAATGATTACGGCCGGATTGATGGGTTATTTCGGGATTCCGCTCAAGCCTTCTACCATTTTGGTTTTTAGCATAGCGTTTGGACTTTCAGTCGATGACACCATTCACTTTCTGGCACAGTACCGCCAGGAATTGACAAATAACAAATGGAAGATAAAAAAATCTGTTTTTGCGACCATAAAAGAGTCGGGAGTCAGCATGTTTTACACTTCGGTAGTTTTATTTGCCGGTTTCTCCGTTTTTATGTTGTCTGATTTTGGGGGAACGGTTGCCCTTGGTGGATTAGTTGCGGTTACCTTAATCTTCGGAATGCTGTCTAACCTAATGTTGTTGCCATGTTTGGTTTTGACATTAAACAGATCATTGGCCAACAAACAAGAATTCATCGAGCCCAAAATCGATATTTTAAGCAATTTGGACGAAAAGTAAGACGCACATTTAGAACAATAAACTACCTCTCCTTTAAAAAAAATCCTTTTATAAAGTTTCCCGCCTTTTTTTAGGCGGGAATTTTTTTTGCCTAAAATGAGAGTTTTTTGTAGTATATTTGGAATAATGAGCCTAAAAACGAGTGAAACAAGGACAATTTGCTCTGTTTTATCGCCCGATGGAGTCTAGTCACCACTAAAAAAAAAGGGCGAAATCGAAAAGCCTAAGGAGTAGAAAAATAAAAAATCGAACAAATGGATAAACAAGTTACAGTTGTAGAAGATTATCTAGACAAAATAATCAATTTTGGTTTTGAATATGCGCCCAAATTAATAGGGGGGCTGTTAGTTCTTGTAATTGGGTTATGGATTTCCAAATTAATCACTAAAAGAGTTGGAAAATCTTTAGAAAATTCTTCAATCGATATATCTCTTGTACCGTTTTTAAGAAGCTTCACAAACATCATACTAAAAGTCTTGGTTGCTATTACGGTAATGGGAATGATTGGCATTCAAATGACCTCATTTGTTGCAATTCTCGGTGCTGCCGGATTGGCCGTTGGACTAGCATTATCAGGAACATTGCAGAATTTTTCAGGCGGTGTAATTATTTTGATTTTAAAACCTTTTAAAGTCGGCGATTTTATTGAAGCGCAAGGCTTTTTAGGAACCGTGAAAGAAATCAACATTTTTTCGACCATGCTCAACACACCCGACAATAAATTAGTGATAATACCCAATGGACCACTATCTACGGATGCAGTGATCAATTACTCCGCTGAACAATTACGAAGAGTAGATTGGAAATTTGGCATAGCCTATACCGATGATGTCGAGAATTTCAAAAGGGCAATTAACCAATTTATTTCTGAGGACGACCGAATTTTAAAAGAACCTGTAGGCTTCATAGGTTTATCTGAACTCGGAGACAGTTCCGTCAATTTTGCTGTCAGAGTATGGGTTGACAGTGCTGATTATTGGGGAGTTTTTTTTGAAATGAACGAAAAAGTATATACCAAATTCCCAGATTATGACCTCAACATTCCTTTCCCGCAAATGGATGTTCACGTTCAGAACAATAAATAAGTAATTAAAACAATAATGCAGTTTCATATCTGTGTTGTAATTTTTCCCTCATACAAAATAGCATACAGCTTCCTGTCATTCCAGACGGAAAGCTTTTTTTATGACAGAACCTCCATTATCACCGCCAATTTCAGTGTAAGTAATGCAATACCGAAACAGCGGAAAGGGTTCCTCATTCGTTAGAATTAGTAGTTTGCGGCGTTTTCCGAGCCTCTAATTTTTTTTCTGCAAGCCACAATTCCCTAGCCCCGATAGAAGCGACATCCTTTTACTTTTCTCTTAAAAAAGTAAAAGATAAAGCGAATAGCGGGAAAAAGCTCCATATTGAGACATTCACCGCAATGACAATTAAAACAAATGATTTATATTTGCATTTAGTATTATGCGATATACATCGCTAAAAATCTAAAAATAAAATGAGACACACAAAAGTTAAAGACTTACTAAACAGTACAACGACGCTTCATGAAGTAAACGCAAAAGGTTGGGTGAGAACTTTTAGAAATAACCAAT
>JBLIHD010000266.1:0-3359 GCA_047636335.1 Flavobacterium sp. | reverse complement strand
ATATTTTTTTTAAGATTGGCTAGTTGAAGTAATACAAAACCACCAATAAAAAAGATAGCCATAAAGAGCATACTATTTCGCATACTTCCTGTTAGCTGATCAATTAATCCATAAGATAATGAGCCAATTACAATTGCGAGTTTTTCAGTAATATCATAAAAACTAAAAAAGGAGGCGGTGTCGGTGGTCTCTGCCGGAATTAGCTTTGAATAAGTTGATCTTGAAATAGATTGTATTCCGCCCATTACAAATCCTAAAAAGGCTGCTAGCGCATAAAAAGAAACCTTATCTTTAAGAAAGTATCCAGCAATACAGATAAAAACCCATATAATTAAAGTACTACTTATTGCAAAGCCATTTCCTTTTAATTTAGAGAGGAAAGCAAAGAAGTAAGCTCCTGCAATAGCTATAATCTGTATAATAAGCACCACGATTATCATTTCATCAGCACCCATGCCAATTTCTTTATCGGCAAACAAAGGGGCTAACAACATAACTGTTTGTACACCCATGCTAAAAAGAAAAAAGGATGTAAGAAAACGGTTCATAACCACTTTTGATTTCACTATTTTAAATACTTTTTTCAGCTCTTTCATACCGTGGCCTAAAATACTCCAGGTTATTTTTTTGCGTTCTCCTCGATCTTTTAAATAGTAGAACGAAATTTGGGAAAAACCTATCCACCAAATTCCAACGAGAATAAAACCGAAGCGAGTGGCAGAACTGCCGTTTTCGAAACCAAATAGTTCAGGTTTTTGAAATAATACTAAATTTATAATCAACAAAATAACACTTCCAATATATCCCATGGAAAACCCTTTTGCGCTTACCTTATCCATAAATTCATTAGAAGCCACTTCGGGTAAAAAACCATTGTAAAAGACCAATGAACCTGCATAACCAACACTCGCTAAAACTGAACATGCTATGCCATACTCAATATTTTCTCCAGTAAAAAAATAGAGAGCAATGCAAGATAAAGAACCTAGATAAGTGAAAAATTGCATAAATTGTTTTTTCAACCCTCCGTAATCTGCAATTCCAGATAATATGGGAGATATAAAGACAATTATTAAAAAGGAAAATGATATTGCAAATGAATAAAGCACAGAGTTTTTAATCGATAAATTGAAAAACTGGACCATTTCGCCACCGAAAACTTCTTGGGTTGTGGTTAAATAATAAATGGGAAATATAGCGGTAGTTACTATAAGGTTGTACACGGAATTTGCCCAATCAAATGATGCCCAGGCATTTATTAGCTTCTTGTTGTTTTTTTCTAGCATAATTTTGGTTTTGGTTGATCGGTTTGATTGAATCTTTATCTGTTTTTTTTAAAGAATTTAACCTTTCGAATACTTGCTGTCAAGATAGTTATGTTTTTCTAATACAAGACAGATAATTGGTATTATGAGTTCTTACGAGCAGATTTTAATTCAAATCCACATGTAAGACTCTTAATTCACTCTAAAATAGCAAGTACTATTTTTTTTAACTTTAAAATTAGAAGATTCCTAATTTCGTGAAATTTCATTTATTATTTTATTCTTACATAACTATAAAACTTTTCGTCATTTGTAGATTTAAGTGTAAGGCTGTCGCCTACAACAGACCATTGATAAGTACCTTTTACATCTCCTAAAAGTTCAATTAGATCGCTCTTAATTTCATATGTTCCATTCTTAGTTTGCATTGGTAAAGAAAAAAATTCTTTTTGGGAAGAGGTGAAATCTATTATTTGTTTTGAGCCAGTATAATGATTGCCTGTCCATTTTCCAATAATTCCAGCATTATTATCTCCTCCAATGCGCGTAAACTCCATATTCTGTCCATTACTGCCAAGAATCATTTTTGTACTTTTTATTTCAATTTTTTGTTTTATTTCTTTTTCACCTGGGATAATCGAAATGAGTGAGTCTTTTTCAAGTTTATAATTAAAAACAACATAGGCCCCCATAGCAGTAATGAACGTACCATCTTCGTTAAATGTATATGCCGTACCTAAACCGCCCTTGCTTGTGTTTAGAGGAAACCATTCGCCAACAATTAATTCTTCTTGCTTCAAGGATTTACTTTGAGCAATTGAAGGTTCTGCTGAAAGGAAACATAAAGTTAAAGCAGAACATACTAACAATAAAGATATTTTATTTTTTTTCATTTTTTTTTTTAATTTATTATTTAACATCCTAATCGAAATATAGTTTGTAATACTTGATAATAGATAGGATTCGTAATTCAATATTTGGTAATTTAAGTTTTTTTTAGACATGTACTCAGTTAATTTTTGACGATTTCGTCCGCTAGATAGGTATTTCGTTATATTCAAAGAGCATAATCTTTATGTTCACGATGAATAACTTAAAATTAGCCTCTTTACTTTTGGAATGAATAGCGTATAACTTCATTTCGACCACCAATTAAGATTGCCTTTTTTTTGTTCGAAGTCACTGCAGTTATACTCTGGAAATCATCGCCAAGTATCTCTTTATAGACAAGTTCCCCAGTTGACGAAAACACATACAAAATACTTCGGTGCCATCCACCTCTGCCCGTATATAGTGCAGCAAAGGGAGCTTTTGGTCCATTTCCAATGAAAGTAGCGGCCACAACATGCATTTTGGCCCCAGCTCCAGCCGCTTTGTATTTTTTCACTATTTTTAATTTGGAATCATAGACATCCAGATTTACCTCTGCAGAGAGTACTACAAAAGGAAGAACGGATGCCGTAAGCACGGGTTCGTACCAATAGACGTCCGACACTTCTAATCGAGAGATTTCTCGTTCTTTGCCATTGAAAACGGCAAAATCTGTTTCTCCGGTGACGGCCAGAAGCTCATAATGGCCATCTCCTGTAAAATCGGCCGAGCCAATTATCCTTTTAGCAGATCCTTTACGAACAACTTCTCCCGTTTCAAAGTTTAAATAAAGAAATTCTTGATTTTTATTTTCCAAAACAACAAAGCGTTCTTCACCATCATCGAGCACTGCGGTCTTTCCCATTGCATCAAAACCATACTCTTTCTTCCACTTTAATTGTCCGTTAATATCAAACACGGCTGCAGATGGCTTACCCCATAGTCCACCTCCAAGGATGTACGATGGTTCTTCTGAGGTATTTCCGACAATAGAAAGATGATGCGATAGCTCGGGAGTTAGAATTTTGCAATCCTTACTCAACTCATTATTTGAAATTTTGTAAACCTGGTTGTCACTAACTATTAGGAATTCGGTTGAGTCTTGTAATGGCACTAGCGCTTTCACCAAATTCAGATCGTCTTTTGTCAAGACAACTTCTCTTGTAGGTGTCCATTTGGAAATGTCGACTCTTGTCTCGCGTAAATATTTTGGGGTAATTCCGC
>JBLIHD010000265.1:0-3368 GCA_047636335.1 Flavobacterium sp. | reverse complement strand
CATTACTGAGTGCAAATATAAATAATAAGTTGGCTTTGAAACAAGTTTTTTACCCTAAAATTTTGCAGAAAAACAATGTTTGATTCTAACCATTTTAAAATTAAATTGTTACAGCTGTATTATTCCATGCCAATCCGTATTACACCTCAAAAATGACGGCTTCAGCCCTAGATTTCATTACACAAGGGTCCTTAATAAAGGAAAGGCAATCATTAGTCATCACTTTAGAGGCGAGGATTTAGGTACAACCCATCATTTCGCTGCTTATTTTAGCCAAGAATTGACCAGCATACTTTAGTCACACAATAACCAACTCCCGCATTTGAAGACAAAAGTAAACCCCAAAAAGAAGGGATCGAGGTTTTGGAAAATAACAACAAAAAAAAGAATTTGGCGCAGCGCTGATAAGACAGCGAAAAACACTTAAAAACAGCAGCACATCAGTTAAATATGTTTTGACGCACCGATTACGGCCACTGATTTCATTCAAAAATCAGGCTATGTAAAAAAAAGCAATCCATTCGAAATGGAATCCGCAGGGCAACATGCATAATGTTCAAAATAGTCCCAAATGCATAGACCCTGCATAATACAAAAAGGTCTTCTGTTAAAATCGTTATTCAGCTATTTTAACTGAAGACCCATATTTTAAGACTTTTGCAGTAAGGGCAAAACCGAAAACTACTGGCAACAGTATGGCCTTTTACTGCATAAAAATTAAGACACTAATTTAGAATCCCCTTTGTAATTATCTGAAGGGTAATAAATGAACAAGCAGGATTTATCCTTAATCGTTTGTATTATCTTATCCGTCAATTCTACAGGAATAGCTGGACAACCTAAACTTCTTCCAAGTCTTTTATTGTTTTTGATAAATGAATGGGAAACATACTCCGCCCCATGAATAACAATGGCTCTATCTCTAGCATTACTATTTATACCTTTTTCCAAACCATCTAGTTTCAGGGACTCCCCGTGCTTTCCTTTATAGATTTCTCCTGTAGAATAAAATCCGAGACTACTTTTAAAAGATTGGGGTACATTTGAGAAACTGGTTGCAAATTCATTCCCTGTGTTTCTTCCATGAGCGACTAAAGAATTGTATAAAATTGTATTTGTATTCAAGTCGATCACCCAAAGTCTATTGGCATTAGATGACATACTGAAATCTATAATTGTCAATACGTTTCTACTAATTAATCCTTTTTCCTTAAGAAGGTAAAAGCCCTTCAAAGCTTCCTTAAAACCCTCCAGTTTCGGTAATGCCATCTCGTTGGAATTCAAATTGTTATATATAGCTTCCTCATTCGATTCCGAACTCGTTTTCAACGCTTCAGCAATTTCAGTGTCCTTTATATTTTTACTCTCAGAAAAGAATAAATTACCTGGGTAAAACGAAAGAACTAATAGCAAAACAGCTGGATAAATTTTGTATGTCATTGATTTATATAGGTTTAAGAATTACAAAAGTACGAAAAAAAACTCAATTCTAAAAGCATAAACAGCCGTTTTAAGGTATACTTAACCGTTTTTCCTTCAAATTTCCCCTCATAAAAATCTAACAAAACTTTGATGTTATGTTAATTATACTATTTTTGTATTGCCCTAACCATAATAACCAATGAAATTATATTACTTTATATTACCTTTTTTCATTTTACTAAGTTCAACCGTCTATTCTCAGAAAAAAGTACTTTTTGCAAAATCTACGACGGCTAACATCACTATAGACGGTAAAATAAATGAGGAAATCTGGGCCGTAGATACGGAAATAGCTTCAAATTTCGTCATGTTTGAACCGGACAACGGGAAACCCATCAGTAAGGAAAAAAAAACAGAAGTAAAGGTATTATACGATAACGATGCCATTTACATTTCAGCCCTGCTGTACGATAATGAACCCAAGAAAATTCAAAAAGAAATTACAAAAAGGGATGTTTTTGGAGTTTCCGATCATTTTTCAGTTTCTATCAATGGGTTTAATGATGGCCAACAGGATTATAGTTTTTACGTAAGTGCCGCCGGAGTTCAAATGGACTGTTTGGCGACAAAAGACGGTGAAGATTATTCGTGGGACGCTATTTGGGATAGTAAAGTTTCAATAACTGATTTCGGTTGGGTCGTGGAAATGAGAATTCCCTACGCTGCCTTACGCTTCTCTAACATACAAAAACAAACTTGGGGATTGAATTTTATGCGCGAAATAAAACGCGATGTACAAAAATACACGTGGAATCTTGTAGATACTAAGATTGGCTCTATTACTGCGCAATCAGGAATTCTTGAAGGAATAGAAAACATAAATACACCTACTCGCCTCTTCTTTATCCCTTATACATCTTTCTATTATCAAAAAAATAAATTGGGTTCCGACAAAACTTTCAAAGGCGGCCTTGACATTAAATATGGAATTAATGATGCGTTTACATTAGATGCCATTTTAGTACCTGATTTTGGACAAACAAAATTCGATAATGCCATTTTAAATCTGGAGCCTTTTGAACAAATCCTAGATGAAAATAGACCTTTTTTTACCGAAGGAACTAATTTATTTAACATAGGCGGTCTATTTTACTCAAGGAGAATAGGTGGTTTACCGAGCTCCGTACCTGAAACTGCAGCTAATGAAGAAATAACAAACTACCCCGGCACTGTTGACTTAGTTAATGCTATAAAAGTATCTGGCCGAACAGAAGCCGGGTTGGGAATTGGTTTTTTGAATGCCATCACAGAAAAAACCTATGCAACGATTAGGAATACCGACACTGATGAATACAGAAAAGAAGTTATAGAACCATTGACTAACTATAATGTATTGGTTTTTGACCAACGTTTTAATCAAAACTCATCAGTTTCTTTTGTGAACACCAATACAACACGAAATGGAGGATTTAGGGATGCAAATGTTTCCGCCGCATTGTTTGACCTGAGCACAAAAGCAAATTCTTATAATTTATATGGTGATCTTAAATACAGCACAGTTAATGATATCGAAGATTATAACGGAATCAAAACCTCACTGAATTTCGCAAAAACAAGCGGTAAATACAGATACAACTTTTCGGGAAAATACATTTCTAAAAATTACGATGTAAATGACCTTGGAATCATATTTTACACCAATTATCATAGCGCTTTTGCAGGTGGGAGTTATAGAATAGTAAACCCTACAAAAGTTTTCAACACATTTAAAATTGGGCAGGAACTAAATTTAGAAGTGCAAAACACAACTGGTAAAACCCAAGAAGCCTATTACAAGACTTACGTAACAACAACCACATTAAAAAATAATTATGTTGGATTTGCTTTTACGTTAAAACCTTTGGACCGTTTTGATTTTTTCGAGCCTCGAGTATACGGTCGCTATC
>JBLIHD010000264.1:0-3369 GCA_047636335.1 Flavobacterium sp. | reverse complement strand
TGAATGTGCTTGTATTCTCCGTTTTTACATTTTAACTTTCTTGTGAAAGTCTTTTCCGTGAGCGAATTATTATGAAATTCCTCTCCAATAAATTCGGGGTCTTCTGTCACTTTCCAAAAACCCAACCCCAGAACTTCGTCGATGGTATACCCTAAGATGGGGTCTATTGTTTCGCTGCAAAACTGTACTTCCCCTTTTCTATTTGTAGCCATGATAAGGGAATTTCCGTTATTGACAATCGCATTGATAAAACGGAATTTGTTTTTTATGTTCAATACGGTAATATGGCGAATGTAATTAATGATGAAAATGAGCAAGGAATAATTGAATAAAATCACCAGTGTTTTTATGGCCACAACTTCAAGAATGAAAGCGAGCCCAATTAGGCCAAATGTTGAAGCCACAAATAGCCAATATAATTTTATCGGTTTCAGGACGGTATAGGAAAAGAAGAATAATACAGTTACTGCAACAGTAGGAATAATATCATCGGGTAAATTGATCAAATTCCGACAGACGATAAGAAAATAGAGAAAATAGATGGCTATAAATACCTGCCTGATATGTTGAAAAACCAACGCGGACTTTGTGCTGATAAAATAAATGGCCAATAAAAAAAGGCCTATAGATACATTAGTCACTAAAAGACTTTGCGGTCTTGCATTGCCAAGTTCATATGCAAACTCTATTATCGGGGTTAGGATACCGAAAAAAAGGAGGTAGGTTTGGTATTCCTTGTTTCTAAAATACTCGTTGTTTTTTAATCCCAGTAGCTGGTTTTTTAATTTGTGTTTTATTTTTGAAAAACTCAAAAAAAGCCAAAATATCAGAGCGAACAGCAGCGGAATCATAATCCACATAAGATTATAATCAATGATATCTTGAATAGTGATTAACTGGGATTTTTTGGCTTTAAGCGCAAATACATAAATGCCTGAGGAAATAATTTTATCAGCTATGATCGAAAGGGGAAAATGGTAGAATAGTGGCATTTATTTTTTTGTCTTTTCATTTTAATTGTGGGACAATGTAATATTTATTTTACAATAAAACTGCAATCAGACATTAAAATCCGATTGCAGTTTATTTTAAATTATCTATTTTTTGATCTATTGTTATACGCTTAATTCGTCATCGTCAAACCCGATAATTTCGCTGTACATAGCATAATACATAGAGTACGTAAAAGGAAGCGTAAAAAATATTCCTATGCAACAACCTATGAAGCCTACCATAGATGCGAGGTAAGATACAAATATAAGGCCGAAAAGGACCAAGGGTTGTTTTAAAACAATGACGAAACTTGAACTGATGGCGTCGATAGCTTTTAGCTCGCCAAAAATGATGAGAGGAATGGTCATTATTGTGAAAAATGATATCGTGGCAGTAATTAACAACCCAAGTAGTTCTACTCCGGCATAATTGCATGCTGTAACTAATCCAGATCCAAATAAGGAAATAAGTAAAGTGGCAATAAATAGCTCCTTGAAATAAGGTGCGTTGTAATATTCGAAAATGGTGGAAACATGGAATTCCTCATCCCTTTCTGCACAATAAGCCATTTTTATCAGGCCCGCCAGTAAAGGGCTTATTAAACAGGCGAATAAAATTTGGCCAAGGGTATAAATTAATAAGAACTTTTCTGATGCCATCAGGACTTCTAACTTTTCGGGAGCTAACATAGTCGTCAATGTGGCCATTCCAAAAAATGAAATTATAATCGTGGCCAATATGGCGAAAATGATAACAGCGAATATCAATATCATGGAACCTGCATAAAGGGCTATTTTTTTGTAATTTTCGAATGCAAGATTAAAAACATTCTCAAAATTCAATTGGTACCCATTGGCTTTTACTTGTTCAATTCTGTTTTTTTGTAAATTCATTTTTTGTTGGTTATAATTAGTTGGTCAGGGTTTAAAGTTTAAAATAAACTTCTTCTAAGGGTACTCTAAAACGTTCGCCATAAACGCCTGTTACATCTCGGACTCCGCAAGCTATAATCATGTTGATTTCTGATGAGTTGGGTAGTCCTACTATCTTTTTTACCATTAAAGAGTCAAAACCTTCCATCGGGCAAGTATCATAATTGATAGCGGCCATAGCTATCATGAAGTTTTCCGCTGCAAGTGCGGCGCTTTTTTGGGCCACAATGCGCATGTCACTTCGTCTTGCTTCACGGTACATGGGCTTGAATATTCCAATAGCATGGAAAGAAATATATTTCAATGTCCCCAATATTCCCATAAAATCAAAGTATAGTGTTGGAACTATTTTTTGATAATAATTCAGTGCGAATTTTTCCCTTTTACTATATTCAGAATGAGGCTTATCACCAAATTTGGATTTTAAAAATTCGATATTAGATTGCACCCTTTTTTTCCACAAATCTTTTCTAGCCACCACGACGACCATTTGCTGGGCTGTTCTTGCAGCACCCTGGTTGAAGCAGGCTCCGCTGAGTTCCGACAGTACTTCCGTTGAAGTAATATGGTAAAACTCCCAAAGTTGCATATTGCTGCTGGTCGGGGCAAGGGAAGCCAGATGAATGCATTCTTTCACCTTTTCATCATCAAGAGCTTCTTTCTTGAAAGCACGCACGGAGCGTCGGTAATGTATGGCTGCGCTTACCGATTTTTCTGGGGTTACATCCATTTCAGTAATTTTTTTACGGTTACCAGTTTGTCTTTGTAGGGAGCATATCGCATTGTGAGGTCCAGCCAATTTGCTTTTTTAACGATTCCTTTTCTATGTGAAAAAACGTCAAAACTTAAACGGCCATGATAGGCACCGATTCCACTATGACCCACACCGCCAAAAGGCAATCTTTTATTGGTGAAATGAATTACAGTGTCATTGATGCATCCTCCTCCAAAGGGATAGGTTTGAATAATGTTTTTTGCAAATGAATTGTTTTTAGTAAAAACATACAAGGATAGCGGTTTTTCATATTTGGAAATGATTACGTGTATATCCGCTTCACTATCATAAGAAAGTATTGGCAACAAAGGGCCAAATATTTCGTCCTCCATAATAAGGCTATCGAGGTTAGATTCATCAACCAATGTGGGTGAAATATAACAACTTTCGGCATCAGTCTGTCCCCCAAAAATTACTTTTTCAGGTTCTATCATATTCACTAAGCGGTTCCAGTTTTTGCTGTTCACAATTCTCGCAAAATCGGGCGATTCTTCTGGATTAGGGCCATAAGCCGCCGTTATTTCTTCCTTGAGATAGTTAACAAACTTGTTTTTGACATCTTTTTGTATCAAGATATAATCAGGCGCGATGCAGGTTTGGCCCGCATTTATGAATTTTCCCCAAACGATTCTTTTGGCCGCGAGCTTTAAATTAGCAGTTTCATCGACA
>JBLIHD010000263.1:0-3371 GCA_047636335.1 Flavobacterium sp. | reverse complement strand
AGCTAAGAAATGATGTTTACGATATAATGAAGTTCTGGCTCGATAAAGGAATCGATGGTTTTAGAATGGATGCATTTCAATTTATTTCAAAAGACACTAGTTTTCCAGAATTGCCTAAAGAAATAGTAAACAAACCTGTAGAGATCATTAAGTATTATGGCAATGGCCCTCAACTACATGAATATATTCAAGAAATGAACAGGGAGGTTTTGAGTAAATACGATCTGATGACCGTAGCCGAAGGTGCTGGAAGCTCCCCTATTGAGGCTATGAAATTTGTTGATCCAGACCGAAAAGAATTAGACATCGCTTATCATTTCGAAAGCGTAGAAATAGGAAGTCATATCAACGACTTTGGTCTTGTAAAATACAAAGACATTTTCTCACGCTATAATACTGAATTTAAAGACAAAGGATGGCTGGCTATTTTTCTTGCTAATCATGATCAGCCCAGAATGGTAAGTAAGTTTGGCAATGATTCGCCTGAATTCCGGGAAATTTCATCAAAAATGCTTTCTACTTTTATATTGACTATGAGAGGAACCTCTTTTTATTATCAAGGTGATGAGCTAGGTATGGTAAATCCTCGATTTGATTCTATAAACGAGTACCAAGACTTAGAAACTCGTAATAAATACATTAGTTTAAAAAATAAAGGAGGAGATTTAGACGCATTTTTGGAACTCCAAAAGCAAACCGCGCGAGATAATAGTAGAACTCCCTTTCAGTGGGATACCACTATAAACTCCGGATTTACTTCAGGTAAACCATGGTTAAAAGTAAACTCGAACTTTGAAATGATAAATGCTGAAGAACAAAATAGTAATCCACAATCAGTGTTAAACTATTTTAGAAAACTAGTTAAATTACGCAAACAAAATTCCGTTCTTGTTTATGGCACGTATACCCTTTTAGACAGAGAAAACACCGCCGTATACTCCTATACCAGAGAATTAAACGGCAAAAAACTCTTGATATTGTTAAATTTCACCGATAAAACCGCTACCTATAATTTAGATTTCAAATTGGGAAAACATGCGGTACTATTGGGTAATTATAATGATTGTACTAAAGCTAAAAATAGTATACTACGCCCTTATGAATCGATCATCATTGAATTCGACTGATTTCCTCAAAGAGATTTGTTGTACATTTTATCCTAATTGAATTCCAAACTTTGAACGAAAGTGATTCTTTAGAATGAATAAAATTGTAAGTTTGTTTTGAAGAATAGGTTTTTTGTGTTTTCTAATCCCAGTGGTATATGCATAAGAGACGCTATACTTAAAGAATTTGCAACCCAATTACGAGTTTCTATAACGACTGTTTCAAACGCACGAAAAAACTAAATTATACTAAAAACTCATTTGCTGCAAAACTAAGAACAAGGGATTCAAAAACAATTAGACTGATTGTTCCCAATCTTGAATACAATTTTTTCCCAAAGTATTTAATGGTGCTCTGGCGGCGCTTGAGAAAAAATATCTTTCTATAATTTTGCGCTCCAATTAAAAATTAAATTACTACTTTGAACAAGAAATCTTAAAACCAGGATTAGAAATTACCCCTCTATAAACCATACCAAATTTATTAATTCAATTTATGAGAAACCGTAGATTAAAATCAATACCTTGGTAAGAAATAAATTAGGCCACGAAGTCATTTTTTAAATAAAAGTGATTTAATGGAATCAAATATCTTAAATTCAAATATACTACACACCTTTAAACTGTCAGAAATAATTCATGAAAGACATCACTCTTAAAGAAATTGCCGCTGAATTAGGGATTTCCATAACAACCGTTTCTAAGGCATTAAAGAATTATCCAGATGTTAGTGAGAAAACTAAAAAAGCGGTTATTGACCTTGCCGAAAAATTGCATTATACCCCCAATAGTTTTGCCGTTAACTTAAGAACAAAAGAATCCAAAACGATAGGTTTAATAGTCCCCGAAGTGATGCATCACTTTTTTTCGAATATTATAAATGCAATTATTGATGAAGCGGAAAAAAACCAATACTTGGTTATAATTTTACAGTCTAATGAAACCTTAGCTTTAGAGAAAAAACAAGTGGACTTACTTATTAACAAAAGGGTTGACGGAATCCTGATGTCTCTTTCGAATGAATCAAATAATGACGATCACATAAAGGCAATAATTGACAGAAACATACCCTTTGTAATGTTCGATAAAATATCGAAACTCTCAAAATGTTCTAAAGTAGTAATTGATGACCAAAAAGCGGCTTTCAATGCCGTACAGCATTTAATTGATAATGGATGCAGAAAGATCGCCCATATTCGAGGTCCATTAAATCCTCAAAATGCTATTGATCGTTTTATTGGATATAAAAAAGCCCTAGAAAAAAACAATATCCCTTTTGATTCAAAGCTGGTATACACCTGTGAAAATGTCACTTTTCAGGAAGGAATAGATTTTGCAAAACAGATTTTAGCGGAACATCAAGACGTAGATGGCGTATTTGCCATTACCGATTTAGTTGCAGTGGGCGTTCTTTCCTATTTTAACGATAATAAAATAAAAGTTCCAGAACAAGTGGCCGTAATAGGATTTAGCAACTGGTTTATTTCACAAGTGCTCACACCAAAATTGAGTACTGTTGACCAGCCAAGTCATTTAATGGGCATAGCAGCTTTTAATTTACTCCTCGAAGAAATGAATTGCCATAAAGAAGGAACCCAGTTTACCCCTAGAACTATTGAACTAGAAACCAGCTTAATTGTCAGGGAATCGTCAATGAGATCTAGCCTATAAAGGCAGTTCTGCAAAAATAGCATTTTCAATTGACTACTATTTCAGAAAATCAATATTTCGTTTGAGGCCTTGAAATTTTGTTCTTTTTAAAGGGGAGTTTTTAAATACCGCTTTAAAGGTTTCTTCAGTAATCTCCTCCCAATCTTTTTTGGACATTGACAACAACTCGGGATTGGGATTAAATAAAGGCTCGTTATGTGCTTTTGAAAATTTGTTCCAGGGACAAACGTCCTGACAAATATCACAGCCAAAAGCCCACTCATCAAATTTACCTTTCATTTCGATGGGTATGCTCTCTTTAAGCTCAATTGTATAATAGGAAATACATTTGCTACCGTCTACAACATATGGGGCCACAATGGCTTCTGTAGGGCAAGCATCCAAGCAGGCAGTACAACTTCCGCAATGATCAGTTGTAGAGTGATCATAATCCAAATCCAAGTCAATTATGAGTTCCGCTATAAAATAAAACGAACCTACTTTCTGAGTCAATAAATTACTATTTTTACCAATCCAGCCCAAACCACTTTTTGCCGCCCAAGCCTTATCTAAAACGGGCGCAGAATCAACAAAAGCGCGACCTGCAACTTCACC
>JBLIHD010000262.1:0-3373 GCA_047636335.1 Flavobacterium sp. | reverse complement strand
ATAGGAGTTAATGCCATAGATACCAAAACAAGTGCTGGTGGTGGAAATGGATGGCTAGACCAACATTTTTCTCAACCATTCGCTGTTAATGATAATTGGAATATTCTTCCATCCGTATCTTATATCAGTGTATCTAAGTATTTAGGAGATAATTTCTCTTTCGGAGTTCAAGGATCTGTAAACAAAATTGATAAACTTGTTAGATTTGACCCTACTGCACCAGGTCACGATTCAAGAGGGTATGTAGTCACTAACCCCGGAGACTTAATGTATTATGGTATTGATGCTACTGTTAAATATAGCTTCATGAATCTAATCAATTCTAAAGTTATTGAGCCTACAGTAACTGTTGGGGGTGGTTATACTTTCTTAGGAGATAGTAGTTTTGGAACGGTAAATCCTGGAGCGGGTCTTACTTTCTGGTTTAGCGACAACATTGGTTTTGAGCTTGCAACTAGATATAAAAAGGCGTTTGGGAATGACGATCCATTAGTTCGATCTCATTTTCAACATACAGCTGGCCTTACTTTCAAATTTGGAGGAAAAGATACTGACGGAGATGGAATCTATGATAAAGATGATGCTTGTCCAGAAGTTGCTGGTTTAAAAGAATTCAACGGTTGTCCTGACACTGACGGAGACGGAATTATCGACGGAAATGACGCCTGTCCAGATGTATTTGGTTTAGCTGCATTAAACGGTTGTCCTGACACTGACGGAGATGGTATCACTGATAAAGATGATGCTTGTCCAGATGTATTTGGTTTAGCTGCATTGAAAGGTTGTCCAGATGCTGATGGAGACGGAATTACTGATAAAGATGACAAATGTCCTACAGTTGCAGGTCCAAAAGATAACGCAGGTTGTCCTTGGCCAGATACTGATGGAGATAGTGTTTTAGATAAAGATGATGATTGTCCTAAAGTTGCCGGCCCTGCAAGTAACAAAGGTTGTCCAGAAGTAACAGCTGAAGCATTAAACAGCATTAATATGGAAGCTAGATCAGTTTTCTTTAATTCCGGTAAAGCGACTTTTAAATCGGGTGATGTTCCAGCAAGATTGGATGCTATTACAAATATTCTTAAAGAATACCCTAATGCTAAATTTACTATTGAAGGACACACGGATAGCGACGGTTCAGATGCTTTTAACCAAAAACTTTCTGAAGACAGAGCGAACGCTCTTAAAGACGCAGTGGTTCAAAGAGGTATTAAGGTAGATAATTTAACTACTATTGGTTATGGTGAAACTAAACCTGTAGCTACAAATAAAACTGCCGCTGGTAAAGCTAAAAATAGAAGAACTGAAGTTATTTATGTAAAATAATTTTTTCTAAAATATTTATAGGAAACGCCTCGATTTATCGGGGCGTTTTTTTTATTTTTATGAGATGACAAATACTTCCTTTTTAGATAAAATTGCGCAGGTTTTAGTAGAAAATTACTCCGACAAATTGTCCGATACGATAGTGGTGCTGCCAAATAAAAGGGCTAAAATATTTTTGATCGAAGCGCTTAAAAAGCAAGTGGAGAACAATATCCTTTCCCCTGAGATTATTAGCATTGAAGATTTTATTCAGGATATTTCTGGCGTGCGGACCGTTGATCCAATCGAATTGCTGTTTGAGTTTTATGAAGTCTATTTGTCAGTCACGGAAAAGTCAAGTCAACAATCTTTTGAGCTGTTTGCCAATTGGGCAAAAACATTACTGCAGGATTTTAATGAAATTGACCGCTATTTGTTAGACCCTAAACATGTTTTATCTTACTTAAAAGACATCGAAGACATAAAAAAATGGGGAATTGAAGTGGAAAACAAAACCCAGCTCCTTGAAAAGTATATTGATTTTTGGAAGTTACTTCCCAATTACTATAAATCCTTATATGCCCATCTACTCAATAAAAAAATCGGATATCAAGGATTAATTTATCGGGAAGCAGTCGAGAATCTAAATCATTTTTCGAAGTCTATAACAAAAAAGCAGTATCTATTTGCGGGTTTTAACGCATTGAATGCCGCCGAAGAAAAAATAATACAACATCTGATCGCTTCTGATCAGGCCAAAATTTATTGGGACGTCGATCAAACGTTCCTTAACGACCCTTATCATGATGCAGGATTGTTTGTCAGGAGATTTAAAGAAAGCTGGAAGCACTATAAAACGAATCCTTTTGAATGGATCGTAGACGATTTTTCGCAAACTAAAAACATCCAGGTGATCGGCACGGCAAAGACCATTGGTCAGGCTAAAATTACCGGTAGTATCATTGAGAAAATCATTAAGGATAATCCCAGCTCAACTTTAGATAAGGTTGCGGTAGTTCTTGGAGAGGAAAACCTTTTGGTTCCTCTTTTATATTCATTACCATCGACAGTTGGCGCTTTGAATATAACCATGGGTTATTCAAGTAAAAATAATCCTGCCCAGATATTGATTGCGAAGATGTTCAAGATGCATACGAATGCCTTATCAAGAAATGCAAAGAATTACGTTTTGTATTATAAGGATGTTTTGGATATTTTGACCCATCCGTTGGTAGAGCCTTACGCGAAAACGACCGGTTTAGTGAATATTATTAATCAAAACAATTACACCTTCATAACTCATCATAAATTGATGGAATTGAATTCTGGTCCTACAGATTTGTTTCTTCTACTATTCGAAAAATGGGAAAAAGGTTCGATTCCCGTTTTAGAAACGGTGTCTAAGTTATTGCTGACTATTAAAGATAATTTGAGTAATGACAATGAGGAGGAAAAAATAACCAAGGCTTTTGTGTTTGCCATTTTCAAGGTGATCAACAAATTGATTAGTTATTACTCCCAGCATGAACACATTGATAAAATCGAAACCTTGCATGCGATCTATAAGCAGGTAATTGATTTGGCCGAAGTTTCTTTCGAGGGTGAGCCATTGAATGGCTTGCAAATTATGGGCGTCTTGGAAAGCCGTGTTTTAGATTTTGATACTGTCATTGTAACTTCCATGAATGAAGGGAAGTTCCCTGCGGGTAAGTCGCAGAATTCGTTCATTCCATACGATGTTAAACGGGAATTAGGGTTGCCTACTTTTAAGGAAAAGGATGCGATTTATACGTATCACTTTTACCACTTGTTGCAACGTGCCAAGAATATTTATTTGCTTTACAATACGGAAAGTGAAGGACTGGATGCGGGAGAAAAAAGTCGTTTTATCACCCAATTAGAAGTGGAGAAACAGCGCAATCACAACTTAACCCACGAAATATACAATGCAGTTCTACCTGAAACGGCTTATACACCTATGGTAATTGAGAAATCAGAAGCCGTGATGAACCGTTTGAAAGAAATAGCTAGCGTAGGCTTTTCTCCTTCGGCATTGACGAGTTATATC
>JBLIHD010000261.1:0-3394 GCA_047636335.1 Flavobacterium sp. | reverse complement strand
TTGCGTTATTTCAACCCTATTGGATCACATCCGTCAATAGAAATCGGGGAATTACCCGTTGGGGTACCACAAAATCTAGTGCCATTTATAACACAAACAGGAATGGGCTTGAGAGAAGAGCTTTCGGTTTACGGAGATGATTATCCAACAGTTGACGGCACTTGCATTCGCGATTATATACATGTTGTCGATCTGGCCAAAGCACATGTTATTGCTTTGCAACGATTGGTAAACAAAAAAAATGCAGATAAAATTGAAACTTTTAATCTGGGTACGGGAACAGGAAGTTCGGTTTTGGAGGTGATTAAGGCATTCGAAAAAGTAAGCGGTCAAAAATTACCTTACAAGATTGTCGATAGAAGAGAAGGAGATGTTATTTCGGCTTATGCTAATACGGATAAAGCAAATACCATTCTTGGATGGAAAACCCGATCTACTCTTGAAGAAGCTATAGTAAGCGCATGGAAATGGGAACAAAAGCTTCGAGGCTAGCATAATTATTAATTTGAAATACCTCAATAACATTAATTAATACAATAGTATGACGACAGAATTTGGATTTATAGATTATTTAGTATTTACTGCTTATGCAGTACTTATTTTAGGTGTCGGATTATGGGTTTCTCGTGAAAAAGACGGTCATCAAAAAAATGCCGAAGATTATTTTTTGGCCAGTAAATCATTGCCTTGGTGGGCCATTGGCTCGTCATTAATTGCGGCCAACATTTCCGCTGAACAATTCATTGGAATGTCTGGTTCTGGTTTTGCCTTAGGATTAGCAATTGCTTCTTACGAATGGATGGCTGCTTTTACGTTAATTATAGTAGGGAAATATTTTTTACCCATTTTTATCGAAAAAGGAATTTATACGATTCCTGAATTTGTAGAAAAACGATTTTCAACTAACCTTAAAACTATTTTGGCTGTTTTTTGGATTGCCTTATATGTTTTTGTTAATCTTACTACAGTTTTATATCTGGGTGGTTTAGCTATAGAGACAATATTAGGCGTCGACATGATGTACGCCATTATAGGATTGGCACTTTTTGCTGCGGCTTACTCATTATACGGGGGACTATCTGCGGTGGCTTGGACTGATGTTATTCAGGTAATATTCTTGGTTTTAGGTGGTTTGGTTACTACGTATCTGGCGTTAAACACCGTTTCTGATGGCGCTGGAATGTGGGAAGGAATGAAAACGGTTTATAATGCCGCACCGGATCGTTTTGTGATGATTTTGGATGAATCAAATCCAGAATACATGAATCTTCCCGGGATAGGAGTATTGGTAGGAGGACTTTGGGTTGCAAATATCTACTACTGGGGATTCAATCAATATATTATTCAAAGAACTTTGGCTGCAAAATCCTTGCGCGAAGCTCAAAAGGGAATCTTGTTAGCTGCATTTTTAAAGATGCTTATTCCTTTCATTGTTGTTGTGCCGGGTATAGCAGCTTATGTAATGGTAAACGACCCTGCGATTATGTCTAGACTGGGTGATGCGGCAATGGAAAACTTACCGGGAGTAGGGACGGCAGACAGAGCCTATCCATGGTTGTTGCATTTCTTGCCTGCAGGTTTAAAAGGGTTGGCATTTGCTGCTTTAGCGGCTGCAATTGTATCTTCATTAGCGTCGATGTTAAATTCTACTTCGACTATTTTTACAATGGATATCTACAAACAATACATTAATAAAAACGCTGATGACAAGACAACTGTAAACGTAGGGCGTCTTTCGGGGGCCGCTGCTTTAATAATTGCGGTAATTATGGCACCACTTTTGGGCGGTATAGATCAAGCATTTCAGTTCATACAAGAATATACCGGTGTAGTAAGTCCAGGTATTTTAGCTGTATTTATATTGGGATTGTTTTGGAAAAAAACGACTAACAAAGCAGCCATTTGGGGAGCATTACTTTCCATACCTATTGCTATGTTCTTTAAAGTAGGCCCTAAATCTTGGGTTGCGGGAAGTAGTTTTGAATCCATTTTTCCAACATTGCCTTGGATGGATCAAATGGGCTATACCGCTATCTTGACTATGTTGTTAATTATCGCCATCAGTTTGTTGCAAAACAAAGGAGAAAATGACACAAAAGGTATTGCACTGAAAAAAGAGTTGTTCAAAACGTCTCCCCTTTTTAATATCTGTTCGTTTGCGATAATGATACTATTAGTGGTGGTTTATGCTGTTTTTTGGAAGTAAATGTTTAATACTAATCTAAAAAAGTGAAATTAAACTCGTTTAATTTCACTTTTTTATTCATGTTTTATTTCAAGTATTTGCTTAATTATTTTAAATAAGAGCGCAATTCTTGACGGTATTGTGATGCGCTTTTACCTGTAAACTCCTTAAAGGATTTATTGAAATGGCCGAAGTTGTTAAAGCCACTTTCGTAGCAGACTTCAGAGATACTGATGGGTTTTTCTGCTAATAACTTTGAAGCATGAACTAATCGATAATCATTTACAAATTTAGTAAACGTTTTATTGGTTATCCTCTTAAAATACCGGCAAAATGAAGGGACAGTCATGGAGACGAGCTCCGAAATTTCTTCGAGGCTAATGTTTTCTTGAAAATGATCTTTCACATAATTATAGACAACATTCATACGGTCGTTATCTTGCATTTGCATTTCTAATGAAAAGCCTGCGGCATTCAAAATCACACTATCTTTAGATAATTCCAATTCGTTTAAGATTGACAATATATTCAACAGTCGCTCTAGTTGCGTTTGTTCATAAAGGTCCTCTATTCTTTCACCAAGTATTTTTTTTGTTTTTCCAACAAAGGAGATACCTTGTTTGGCTTGACTGAATAAATTTCTAATATTTGTCATTTCAGAAATTTCAAAAAACGCATTTCCAAGAAAGTCAGGCTTCATTTGTATAACTGTTTCTTTTTTATTTCCCGTCTCTTCATCTGTAAAACCACAATGAGGTAAATTACTACCTATTAGTATTAAATCACCATCGTTATAATAAGATACATGACTGCCTACTTGTCGTTTACCTGAGCCTCCATTAATATAAACCAACTCTATTTCTGGATGATAATGCCAGTGGCTTGTGTGGATATTGGTGTTTTCTTCGTGTTTACTGATAGAAAACGAACTGCCAAAAGAAGGAATTATGATTTCTAAGTTAGGGAGTACAGGTCTCATATTCTATATGTTTAGAATTTATACAAATTTAAACAATATTGCGAAATTGTTGGCTTTTTTAACCTTTATCGATTTCGTTAAAGGTAAAATAGCATACAATTGTGAAAATCCTGCATTATATTCAACGGAATGATTGGTTTAATTTTGTAATATGTAAAAGGATTACAAATTTAAAAATTTCAATTATGAAAAAGATTTTAAAATTTAGTTTAGTAGTGGCAGCTTTATTA
>JBLIHD010000260.1:0-3399 GCA_047636335.1 Flavobacterium sp. | reverse complement strand
GAATTTTTTCTTTCACTTCTTCCTCGTCCACTTTTTCAACTCCGAGTTCCACGTTTAATGTAGTTACCGCTTTACCGCGAATACCGCAGGGAATAATATTGTCAAAATAACCCAAATCAGCATTTACGTTGAGGGCGAATCCGTGCATGGTTACCCAGCGCGAAGCTCGCACTCCCATAGCACATATTTTACGTGCAAAAGGAGTCCCCACTCCCAACCAAACGCCAGTTTCCCCTTCACTTCTGCCGCAAACAATTCCATATTCTTGAAGTGTAAGGATAATGGCTTCTTCCAGAAAACGCAGGTATTTATGAATATCTGTAAAAAAATTATCTAAGTCAATTATCGGATAACCCACAATTTGTCCCGGTCCGTGATACGTGATATCTCCGCCGCGATTAATTTTGTAGAAAGTCGCCCCCTTTGCTTCGAGTTGCTTTTCGGATAACAACAAATTACTTAAATCGCCACTTTTACCTAAAGTATACACGTGTGGATGTTCCACAAAAAGAAGGTAATTTGGAGTTGCAAGATTAAGCTCTTCTCTCCTATTCCTGATTTTTAAGTCAACTATTCCTTTGAACAATTCTTCTTGGTATTCCCAAGTTTCTTTGTAGTCTTTATTTCCTAAATCTTGAAGTTGGATGGTTTTGTTCATTTCTTTTTAAAGGTGCAAAGGTTTTGAAATGCAAAGGTACAAAGTTTTAGATTGAAGTTACAAAGCTTCAAAGCATACTAAAACTTTTATTCCAAAACAACTTCCAGATTGGTACTTTGGGGATCTTGCAAAAACTCGGAGATTAGAAACTGTAATTCTAACGTTTTTTTATCAGCACTTATAACAGCATTGTTGTTTGAAACGGATTTAATTTTTCGTGGAAAATGGTATTTCAAAGTGTAGGTTTGTACCAAATTAAAATTTGTAAGTTGCTTTTTATATTTTTCGGTTTTTTCTTTTTCTTTCAAGAAAATACCCTCATCCGTAATAGTGACTACCCTATTAAAATGATTTCCGCTTAAGGCATACCGTATGTTGTAATAGTGCTCTTCTGCCGTTAAAGCATAATTGTATTTAATATCATCTGCGTAGTTTTCTGTTTTAGAAAGGTCCGCTATGTCTTCCGCTTTTTGAAAAGCTTGTGTAATCGTAGTTCTGAATTCTTTGTCAAAAGCACTTTTCCTGATGTGCACTTTTACATTTTTAAAGCTATTAAACAACTCTTGTTCCTTTGAAGCATATTTAATAAAATTAGCATTGTACTTACTTATGTACTCCTGAAAAATATAAGTTGTGTCCATGAAAACGGTTTCTTTAGAATATTCTTCTCTCGCAATTTGCATATAACTATTTTCGTTCCGATGACTTTCAAATTCAAGAGTTCCACTATTATCAGGGTTTATGTGCAAAGTTTCTGTAAGCTCGCAACTAGCAAACAGTGCCAGCACCAGCAAAAAAAAAGTATGTTTCATTTTTATTCCACATTTTTATGTTGCTAAATGTACAGTACATTTGGTTTCAAACAGCAATTTTAAAAAAATATTCTTACAAATACTACTTGTCATCTTACAGCCCAAGTCTCCTAAATGTCTTTTGTTTCCAATTAGAGTTCCCTGAACTTCTTTTGCAGTGATATCTTATTCCCAACGGTGAATGACAAACCGTAAAGTCCGACAAATCCTCCTTAAACAACGGTTGCTTCCGCTGCTGAATTCAGCCAATTTAATAATCTCACATTCCAACTTTTTGACTTTGCAATTTTAAGACATAAAGACTATCTTTGGCCTCTTAAAATCAGCAGAAAATGGCATTATCCGAGCAAGAAATATTACGTAGAGAAGCACTAACAGAATTACGAAAATTAGGAATCGATCCTTATCCAGCAAACGAATTTGTAACTACCGCTTATTCGAGCGACATTCTTGCCGATTTCGAGAAATACGAAGGGAAGGAAGTGATTCTTGCAGGACGATTGATGGGAAAACGTATCATGGGGAAGGCTTCGTTTGCAGAATTGAAAGACGCCGAAGGACGCATTCAAATTTATGTTTCCAGAGATGACATTTCGGATGATGAAGAAAAAACGATGTACAACGTAGTTTTCAAAAAACTACTAGATATTGGCGACTTTATCGGGGTTCGCGGAACGGTTTTCAGAACGCAGGTTGGTGAAATCTCCGTTCATATTTATGGCTTGACGATTTTGGCAAAAGCCTTGAGACCACTTCCAGTAGTAAAAACGGATGCGGACGGAAAAACATATGATGCTTTTGCAGATCCAGAACAAAGATACCGCCGACGATACGTGGATTTAACTGTAAATGACCATGTGAAAGAGACCTTTATTAAGAGAACAAAAATGTTTAACGCGATGCGCTCATTCTTCAATGATAAAGGGTATCTCGAAGTAGAAACACCCGTTTTACAACCTATCCCCGGTGGCGCTGCGGCGAAACCTTTTATAACACACCACAACTCTTTGGACATGCCGTTATACATGCGTATTGCCAATGAATTGTACTTAAAAAGATTGATTGTAGGTGGATTTGAAGGGGTGTATGAATTCTCAAAAAACTTCAGAAATGAAGGAATGGACCGTACGCACAACCCGGAATTTACCGCCATGGAAATATATGTAGCCTACAAAGACTACAATTGGATGATGAAATTTACCGAAGACTTGCTAGAGCATTGTGCTGTTGCGGTTAACGGGACTAGCGAAGCAACTTTTGGAGAACACAAAATCAACTTCAAAGCACCTTATGCTCGTGTGACAATGACGGACTCCATAAAGCATTTTACGGGTTTTGATATTTCAGGTAAAAATGAAGTAGAATTATACGATGCTGCGAAAGCAATGGGTATTATTGTGGATGAAACAATGGGGAAAGGAAAGTTGATTGATGAGATTTTTGGCTCTAAATGCGAAGGGAATTATATACAACCTACATTCATTACTGATTATCCAAAGGAAATGTCTCCGCTTTGTAAACAACACCGAAACAATCCAGAATTAACGGAAAGATTTGAATTAATGGTTTGCGGTAAAGAAGTAGCCAATGCCTATTCTGAACTGAATGACCCGATTGACCAAAGAGCACGTTTCGAGGAGCAAATGAGGTTGTCTGAAAAAGGCGATGATGAAGCCACCGGAATAATCGATGAAGATTTCTTGCGAGCGTTAGAGTACGGAATGCCGCCAACTTCTGGATTAGGGATTGGAATGGACCGTTTGATGATGTTCTTGACCAATAACTCTTCTATCCAAGAAGTATTGTTGTTCCCGCAAATGAGACCTGAGAAAAAACAAATTCAGGTGGAACTGGAAGAGGATGAGAAACTGATTGTCGCCTTATTGCAGACCAATGACAACCAATTAGAATTCGGTTTACTGAAAATCA
>JBLIHD010000259.1:0-3407 GCA_047636335.1 Flavobacterium sp. | reverse complement strand
GATCTGCATCCCGAAATCACTAATATAATTGACGAGTCAAGAATACCACAACAATTAATTGAAACAGAGTTGAATATAATTGCAAAAGCCAGCTTTGGTTTTGGCGATGTAAATGGCTGTGTTATTTTAAAAAAATATATCCTTTAAATTTAAAAAATGAATAAAGAAGAAACATTAGAGCAGTTAAAAAAAATAATCAAGCCCTACACAAATAATCAATTAGCCTTTGATAATTTTACCGCAGACACCGATTTTATATCAGATTTAAATATCAATTCAGCCAATTTGGTGGACATAATTTTAGATGTTGAAGACGCTTTCGAAATTCATATAGACAATGAATCGATGGAAAAAATGCTTGATGTAAAATCGACATTGGAAATTATTGAAACTAAACTATCTGAAAAGTGATTGGGAACGATATCGTAGATTTGGCTTTAGCCAAAAAAGAAAGCAATTGGAAACGAGCCGGGTTTTTGGAAAAAATTTTTACCGCTCAGGAACAGTTCCTGATTGCGAGCGCCGATAATCCAGAAATCATGGTTTGGAATCTTTGGAGCAGGAAAGAAGCCGCCTATAAGATCTACAATAGGCAAACGGGGATCCGCGGGTATATTCCCAACCAATTGGTGTGTGTTTATGAGAATAGGAGTTCAGGTTCAGTGCATTGTAACGGAAATATTTATTATACCAAAACAAGAATTTCAAAAGATAAAATAGTTACCGTTGCCGTTATCCGAAAATCTGATTTTAAAGAAATAATTGTCGTGAAACCCGCAGTGAAAGTTCAAAAGAAAAACGGAATCCCCTATATGATTGGTACTAATGATGAGCTAAAGCCAGTTTCTATAAGCCATCACGGTCGTTTCAGTGCGAGGGTGAGCATATAAAAGAAAAGGGATAGGTTTATTTGATTCCCAATCGTGACTTTAATTTCAAAAATAACAAAGCCGTTTTATAGGCATCTTCCGAAGCAGAATCCCTGTCACTTTTTGCAATTTTATAAATTTCAGATAACTCGTCTAAAGAGAATTTTTTATCCGTTATGTCATGCAGTTTTCGATGCATAATATCAATATCCAAGGCTTCATTTTTTAGTCGGCCACATTCCAGTCTTTCCAAAGCGGCATTAATCATTTCCACGTGATCATCTATATGATGCCCAACCAATACGCCATTGCCAATAAATTCAATTAAGGCTATAACACCATCAGTTTCCCCCAATTTTCTCATTTTGCTTTCAATAATAAATGCATTTGAAAGTTTATTGTCATGCAGATATTTGTATTGCAATAATACGGCTTCAAAACTATCACCAATAAGGATGCTGTCATCCACTACGGCAAAAGACCCGATAGAGAAGATAACATCTTTAGAAAAGTTTAAACCAGAAGTTTGGGTTGATAATATGACATAACGTTTCGATTTCTTATCGAATTTCGAAAGGTAGGTTTTCCAGAATTCAGGGAACTCTTTATTGATATGTTTTAACCAATCTAGCATAACTATGAAAATTGAGTCAGTTGAAATTTATTTTTTATTAAATCCTCCAATTCTTTCATTGGTAAAAGCGCATTTTTTAGTTTTTCCTTGTCAATTTTTGATAATTCTTCCAAATTTATGTATTGTCCCGAGTTTTCATTTTTCAATCCCTCTAAGGTTCTGAATTTTGATAAAATTAAGAAGGCCTCAGCACAGTTCAGGTATATTTCGGAGTATTTCGGATCAGAGATGCTCAATTGTTTAAATCGTATATAGGTGTTGTTAATACCTTTCAGGTCAAAATACAGAGTAAACAATCGGGCACCATCAACAAGTGGCATTATGGCACGGGTCTTAATGTCAAACATGTTTTTATGCGTACCTTCTTCCTCTACACTGAAATTCTTAAAAAAAGTCAAAGGCGCATTTTTCCTCAATCCATCGTTCCCTAAATAATCAAAGAATGAGGTGTTGTTTTTTGCATTTTTAAAAACCACATTACTAATACCATCTTCCAGTTTTTGTTCTCCAAAAACAAGCTCATAATCAAAGAAAATACTACTTACATTGTTATTTTTTTCGCCTGGCGTGATCATCCAGCTGTCATACTGTTTTATCCAATCAGTCAGCGACTTACACCACATCATGTTACTTGCCATATGTCCATTAGAGCATAATTCATACCCTATTTTGTCAAGAGTCAAAGTAGTCATTTTTCCTAATTTCAGAAAATAATCTTTAACATCTCTATATTTTTCAGCTGCAACATCTTCAAATATTAAAATACTATCTTGATCTGTCAGCAATAATTGTTCTTTTCTTCCCTGGCTTCCAATGCATAACCAAGCAAATCGAGCGGGAGCTGAACCCAATTCCAAAATTGATAGTTCAATCACACGTTTTAATAAGGCAAAATTGACTTCACTTGCGATATTAGTGATGTGGGTAAGAGGAATGTTTTTTTGGATGGAAGTTTGAATAAGTGCCGTTAACCGCACACGGATTTGTTTTAGTTCGCTTGAATTGTGAGCACGTTTAATTTCTTTTATTAAAACCCCAGGATTACTGGCTTGGGCGATTATTAAGTCATGTTCAGAAATTACGCCTTTAACAACGGTGGCACTTGTGCCGTCTAATGTTACGCATAAATGGGTCACATTATTTTTCAGCATCAATAGCTGGGCTTCTGCCAATGAAACATTTTCCAATACCGTTATCACCGGCGAAGACATGATTTTGTCAACTGAAATCGTAATTGGAAATCTCCCGGTGGCAATTTTAGAAGACATATCCTTCTCAGTGACTATACCTAGCGGCATATTATTGTCACAGACAATAGTACTGTTGATGCGTGTTTCGGCCATCGATTGTGCCACGTCTTTTACAATGCCGTCTTTTGTAGTTGTTAACGGAGTAGTATTGTAAGATAAAGTTTGGAAAAATTGCATTTCAGATTGTTGATCAGTATAGAATACCGAATCAGAAATTAAATTTCCCCGCGAATTTTCATTGTCTTTAGAATTAGGGGTGTTGATTGCAAAATTCTCTAACAGGAAATTTAAAACATTCATGTTATTGGCTAAAAAGGGTCTGAAAATAGCTATGGGGATGGCATAAACAATGCTTTCTTCTCGAGCTTTTGCCGTCATTCTGTAATTGTTTTTCGCAAAAAAAGGACGCAAACCAAAAATAGCGCCTTCATGACATTTGTTTAAAATGGTTTCTTCGGCATCGGCGATAACGGATAAATCGATAACTCCTGAAGCCACAACATAGAAACTATCATGAACAACATCATTTATTTGAAAAAGGGCTTTATTTTTCTGTAAATTGACCACACGAATATTGGCTGTAATTTCGGATAGCTCTTGAATTGTCAGTTGGTCAAATGGTGAGTATTCTTTTAAAAAATCCGCGATACGCTC
>JBLIHD010000258.1:0-3429 GCA_047636335.1 Flavobacterium sp. | reverse complement strand
TTTTACACAAAAAAGCAGAAAATTTGAAATTTTCTGCTTTTTTGTGTCCTTCACTTTATTCCAATAAAAAAGATGGAATCGCTTCCATCTTTTTTGCCCCAAATCTACCATAAACTTAACCTACTAATTTTATGATAAATCAAATATAAGAAGGTAAATTATCTAAAATATAATATATCAGACAACTAACCTCGAAAACCGATAAAATACTTGATTTTACTAATTTAAAAAAATAGGACGCCCAGATGAGTAACTACATGTATGCGTTTTCTTTCGATTTCAAATAGCCAAAAGATTGCGCATCCTATCTGACGGTTCTTGAGTAGACACCTTAAACAAAAGTCATTAATAGATAATTAAAAAAAAGACGTAGAAACTTGGAATATCGTCCAGTTTTCTACGTCTTTTTTTTAATTTTAAGCTTGGTTATAATAAAAAAGGTGGAATCTCTTCCACCTTTTTTGCCCCAAATCTACCATAAACTTAACCTACTAATTTTATGGTTCTCCAAATCTATAGTAGATGTATATTCTAACCAAATATTTTAGTTGAACTACCGATAAAATCGTTTAATTGCACAATTTGATGATTTCTAATACGCTCTAGCATCTTTTCCTTCATAAAAGTTCATAAATGCACGGCTCACAACCCTGTTACCTCCAGGTGTTGGATAGTCACCAGTAAAGTACCAATCTCCCAAGTTTTTCGGACAAGCGACATGTAAATCTTCAACGGTTTGAAATATGATCTTCACTTCCGCTTTTATTTCAGGAGAGCTCAACATTTGAGCTATTTTATCAGAAACCTCCTGAGGTTGAAAAGGTTCATAAATTGCGGTAACATAATTTACCATGTCTGCGTCTTTGAATTTTTCCTGCGCTTTACACTTGGCGTAAACTTCATCGACAATATGGTACAAATCCCTTTCTTTCAACAATTCCAATGCCGCTTTAAAAGCCACTAAGCCTTCTAATTTTGCCATGTCAATTCCATAACAATCAGGGAAACGTATTTGAGGCGCCGAGGAAACGACAACAATGCTTTTTGGATTTAAACGATCCATCATCTTAATAATACTCATTTTTAATGTCGTTCCTCTTACGATACTATCATCAATGATCACTAGATTATCTGTTGGTTTTATTACGCCATACGTTACATCATAAATATGGGCCACTAAATCATCACGGCTACTGTCTTCGGTAATAAACGTTCTAAGTTTAGCATCTTTAATAGCTACTTTTTCAGTTCGTATTTTTACCGCAAGAAGTTCCTGTAAGGATTCCTTAGTTAATTTACTTCTGTTTTTTAGAATGTAATTGTTTTTTCTTTGGTTCAAAAAGTCCTGTGCCGCTTCAACTAATCCGTAGAATGATGTTTCGGCAGTGTTAGGAATGTATGAAAAAACAGTATTGTCAGTGTCTTCATCTATGGCGTTCAAAACAGCAGGAAGAATCAATCTCCCTAAATTTTTTCTTTCCTGGTATATCTCAGCATCACTACCTCTTGAAAAATAGATTCTCTCAAATGAACATGCTTTTTTTACCGTTGGCTCAAGAATTTCCTGCATCGAAACGGTTCCGTTTTTCTTAATTATTAATGCATTTCCCGGATCTATTTCATGTACTTTTTCAAAAGGAACATTAAATACGGTCTGAATTACCGGTCTTTCTGAAGCCACCACCACCACTTCATCATCTTGATAGAAGTAAGCGGGACGAATCCCTGCGGGGTCTCTAAAAACAAAGGCATCACCATGACCCAGAAGTCCTGCCATAGCATAACCTCCATCTAAGTTCTTAGAAGCTCGGGTCAAAATTTTTGCCACATCCAGTTTTTCTGCAATTACCGGAGAAGCCTCTCTTTTATTAAGACCATTATTTTTGCATTCCTGATACAAATCCGTAACTTCATCATCAAGAAAATGACCTATTTTCTCCATAACGGTAACCGTATCCGCCATTTCTTTTGGATGCTGACCTAATTCCACTAAACTTTGAAAAAGTTCTTTTACGTTAGTCATATTGAAATTTCCGGCCAAAATCAGATTTCTGTGCATCCAGTTGTTCTGACGTAAAAAAGGATGAACGCTTTCAATGCTGTTCTTTCCAAAAGTACCGTAACGAACATGGCCCAGAAACAACTCTCCTATATAAGGTATGTTTTCTTTTTGAAGAGGCACATTATCCGCATATTCAGGATGAGAAGTCATTTCTTCATTTATTCTGTCATTTATTTGCGCAAAAACATCTTGGATAGGCTGTGCATGATTAGAACGCACTCTGCTTATGTAACGTTCTCCAGGCTCCATATCCAGTTTTATACTTGCGAATCCGGCACCATCTTGTCCGCGATTGTGTTGCTTTTCCATAAGGAGATACATTTTTTGTATCCCGTAGAATGCGGATCCGTATTTCTCTTTGTAAAATTCAAGCGGCTTAAGCAATCTAACTAAGGCTATCCCACATTCATGTTGTAACGCATCGCTCATTGTGTAGTTATTTGTTGTGTTGTTGTTTCTAATTATAAGTTCTTACAAATAAAAAGGGAACAGTATTTTTTACTCCCTACTAAATATAAATCAAAAAACCTCGTTTCCGAGGTTTCAAGGCATTACAATACTATTTCAAACTGTGTCAAAGACTTGAATTGCTTTAATCTTAACATTACCTCTTCTTTATCCAAATCAACCATTCTTTCGGTCCCAAATTTCTCCACACAGAATGATGCTAAATTTGAACCATATATAATCGCATTTTTCATGTTTTCGAATGAAACGTTTTCGCTTTGTGTAATAAATCCGGCAAATCCGCCTGCAAAAGTATCTCCTGCACCCGTAGGGTCAAACACCTCTTCTAACGGTAATGCTGGCGCAAAGAACACTTCTTTATTGTGAAACAACAGCGCGCCATGCTCACCCTTTTTGATCACCACGTAGTTTGGCCCCATAGCCTGAATTTTTGCGGCTGCTTTCACTAAAGAATATTCTCCCGAAAGTTGTCTCGCTTCTTCATCGTTGATAGCTATGACGTCAACGCGTTTTATCACTTCTAATAATTCCGGCAAAGCACAATCCATCCAAAAATTCATGGTGTCTAAAACCACTAATTTTGGTTTCGTTTCCATTTGGTCCAAAACACTGCTTTGCACTAGTGGATGCAAGTTTCCTAGCATCACCACATCGGCATTTTTATAATCTTGAGGTACCTTAGGTTGGAAATCGGCCAAAACATTCAATTGTGTATCAAGAGTATCTCGCGTATTTAAATCGTTATGGTAGCGACCGCTCCAAAAGAACGTTTTCCCACCCTTAACAACTTCCAGACCAGAAATATCTATGTTTCTTTCAATCAACAAATCTAAATGTTCTTGTGGGAAATCGTCTCCAACTACAGAAACTATAGCCGATTGTAAATTAAAAAAAGAAGC